>NZ_JAYESI010000050.1:0-37395 GCF_041903675.1 Corallococcus sp. RDP092CA
AGGCCACATCACGAAACTCAAACTCCTGAAGCGACAGATGTATGGGCGAGCCAGCTTCGACCTGCTGCGCCGTCGCGCGCTGCTTGCCTCCTGAGCTTGCGCGTCACACAAACTGCGGGAGAGCCACAAAACCCGGGCAAGCTCATGGTGGAGGAGCCGGTCCATGGCGGCACTGGCCATGAGCGGGTCGCCAAAGAGGGGGAGGTAATCACAGAGGGTGTGGAAACGAGAAAAGCGACGTAACGCTCCCCGGTGAGCACCACCGAAGGGAGGCCGGGTTGCCGCCCGGCCCCACGGGGACGAGACATCGCCATGAAGAAGAGTACGCAGGGGGAAGCACCGCCGTCGAGTTCTCGGTTCGAAGCGCTGGAGGCACTGGCGCGGGAGCAGATTCAGCACTGGCTGCAGCGGATGCTGGAGGAAGAGCTGACGGCCTTCCTGGGGCGGCCGAAGAGCGAGCGGCGGACGGAGGTGGACGCGAAGCCAGGCTACCGAAACGGGCACGGCAAGGAGCGGCGGTTGGCGACAAGCGTGGGGACGGTGCGGGTGAGGCGACCGCGAGCGCGCGGAAGCGAGGAGCCGCTCGAATCGAAGGTGCGGCACACTCAACTGGTCCAGTCTGCGCTCTGGCTCGTGACAGGCTCCGTCACTCACGGCCTGGACGTGGCGTGCTGCTTCAGCCACTGGGAGGCCCGCTCTGCGTCCGCCTTTCGGTCCACGCGGCTCCAGTAGTCGCGGGCCTGGGTGGCCAGCTCGATGGCGCGCGCCCTGTCTCCGTGGGAGTCCCAGAGCGCGCGTGCCAGCGGGAATTGAACCCGCGCCCTCTCATGGATCAAGGTCAGCTTCAGGGCGCCCTCGAGGAAGGGCACGGCCTCGGCGGGCTTTCCCTCGGCCAGACAGAGCCGGCCCATCCCCAGCAGGGGCCCCAGGCGCCCCAGGTCGTCCGGCGCCAGGGCCTTGTCCTGAAAGGCCATGGCGCGCGTGAACTTCTCCCTCGCCTCCGCGTGGCGCCCCAGCTCCACCAGCGCCTCGCCCTGGTCAGTGAGCGCCCAGGCGACGAGCGGGCTCTCGGGGCCCAGCAGCTTCAGGTTCAGCTCCAGCGCGCGCGTGTAGGCCGCGAGCGCCTCCTCGGCCCTCCCCATGTCGCGGAGCACGTGGCCTCGCGCGCCGATCGAATCGGCCACGGACGGATGCTCGGAGCCCAGCACCTTCTGCTTCAGCGCCAGGGCGCGCGTCTGGACCTCGAGCGCCTCGTCGAACCGGCCCATCTCCTGGAGCGTGGTGCCGAGGTCCCTGAGGGACTCGGCCACCCGTGGGTGCTCCGGGCCCAACACCTTCTTCCTCAGCTCCAGCGAGAGGGTATGGGCCTTGAGCGCCTCGTCCACCCGGCCCATGCTCTGGAACAGCAGGCCCAGGTTGTGGAGCGTGGAGGCCACCTCCCAGTGCTCGGGGCCCCACACCTTCTTCCTCAGCGCCAGGGCGTGCTCGAACGCCTGCCGTGCCTGCTCGTACTTGCCAACGGCCATGAGGATGGTGCCCTCGCTGTTGGAGGCAAAGGCGCGGATGCGGTCATCGTCCGCCAGCGCCACCATGCTCTGCGCCATGGGCACCATCTGTAGCGCGTCGTGCGGCCGCCTCAGGCGGTTGCCCGTCACCCAGACCAGGGAGTTCGAGGCCTGGGCCAGCGTATAGGCGTCCCTGCCACGGGCCGCTATCTCCATGGACTCGCGCAGGCCTTCCACGGTGGCTCGGTAGTCGCCTGCTCCTTCTCTCATCCATGCCACGAGGTAGAGGGTCTGAGCCTCCAGCGGAGCGTGGCCTGCCGCCTTCACCTGGGGGAGCAGGGAGCCCGCCAGCGCGAGCCCCTCCTGGACGCGGTGCGTATCCAGCAGCACCCGCAAGGAGTCGACCTGCTGCTGGAGCGCCTCCACCTTCCCGCGCACCACCGGGTCCTCGGGCGGCGGCACCGTGGCGGTGAGCGCCTTGGCGTCCTCGCAGTATTCCAGCGGCGGCAGGGCCTGCACCGCCTCCACCGCCTTGCTCACCAGTGGGGTGTCTGGACTCTGGGACAACAGCTCGGTGAGGGCGCGCAGTTGGCCGCGCCTGCGCTCCAGGCAGGCCTCCTGCAGCACCAGCAGCCCCGAGTTCTTCGGGTGCCCCTCCTGGCTCGCGCTCAGGCACAGCGCGGTGCGCTGACTCACCCAGGCTCTCGCATAGGCCTCCAGCCCCTGCACCACCCGCTCGGTGGTGGCCTGAGCGTAGGGGACCCCCGTGGCGAGCAGCCCCTGCTCCAGCCGGGCCCTGACCGCCGCATCCCAGACTCCGCTCAGCCGCAGCTCCATGCGGCCACACACCTCCTCCCGCGGGCGAGCCCACGCCCACAAGGCCAGCCCCGCCGCCCCCATCGCGCCGACCAGGGCCCAGCGCGAGGGCCTCGCCCGCCGCTTCTTCTCCGGGTCGTCCGCCAGCGCGTGCAGCAGCGCCTTCATGGAGGAGGAACGCCGCGCCGGATCGGTGCTCAGCCCCTGGAGGAGCGTGCGCGTCACCCAGGCGGGGACCTGGGAGTCCTCCGGCGGCTCCACCTTGCCCGCACGCTGAGCCGCGCGCAGTTCCGCCACGGTGTTGCCCTGGAAGGGGAGCTGGCCGTACAGCCCCTCATAGAGGGACACGCAGAAGGCATACAGGTCGCTGCGCGCGTC
Source organism: Corallococcus sp. RDP092CA (assembly GCF_041903675.1). NCBI lineage: Bacteria > Pseudomonadati > Myxococcota > Myxococcia > Myxococcales > Myxococcaceae > Corallococcus > Corallococcus sp. RDP092CA. The sequence continues at coordinate 2,700 of NZ_JAYESI010000050.1, forward strand.
TCCCCGTTGGCCTCGGAACTGCTCGTCCGCCATGTAGCTCGGCGTCCCCATCCACTGGCTCGAGCGCGTGGTCAGCGGCGTGAGCGCCACGGCCGGCTGCGCGGCGAGGCGTTGCGCGGGGACCTCGCGCGGCTCATCCACCGAGGCGGACTCGAGCCAGGCCAGGCCGAAGTCCGTCACCCGTGCCCGCCCGTCCTGGCCCACCAGCACATTGTCTGGCTTGAAGTCATGGTGGATGAGGCCCGCTTCGTGGGCGGCGGCCAGTCCCTGCCCTGCCGCCAGGTACTGCGCCAGCACCTCGTCCCACGGGCGCCCCTGCTGCCAGCGGCGCAGCGTCTGCCCCTCCACATACTCCATGGCGATGAAGAGCGCGCCGTCCTCCAGGGTACCCGCGTCGTACACCGCCACCACCTGGGGGTGGCTCAGGCGGGCCATCGCCTGCGCCTCGCGCACGAACCGGGCCTGCTCCTCGTCGCGGCGGCTCTCGCCTCCGCTCCAGGGTCGCAGCAGCTTGAGCGCCACGCGCCTATCCAGCCGCGCATCATACACGCTCAGGACCACCCCCATGCTGCCCTGGCCCAGCGTGCCCAGCACCGTATAGCGACCCAGCAGCGTGTAGCCGGGCTCGAGGGGGGGAGCCTTCGTGGGCTCCCCTTCATAGGGCCAGGTGGTGGGCCCCCCGTCTTCGAGCCCGGGCAGCGACTCCCCGTCGCGGGAAGGGACCTCCTCGGCATGCCCGCCGGAAGAGCGATTCTCCCAATACGCGTTCCTCATTGCCGCCTCTCCCCCTGACATGCCGCTACCTCCCCAGCCGGTCGGCGGCGTGGCGCGGATACTACTGGATCCAGGAGCAGGCACCGATGACGCGCCCGCCTGCTCGGGTGGTACCCGTTGTTACCAGGGCGCCGCCTTGACGCGCGGGAGGCCCGTGCCTGGAGCCCGCTTCGCGGGGGCTTTCCCACGCGTCTTCCGCGTTCAGGGCCGCTGGAGTGCCGAGGCGCTGGAAACGGGTGTGATCACGCCGAGGGCCCACCCTGGGCACACGCGTTATCAGTGACAACACCCGTTACCAGGGCTCTGGAAGAAGCCAACCCCAGGAAATCAAAGGCCTCTGCGGAAATAGAGCCATCCCAGCGAGGGTGGCGCGCTGCCTGCACAAGGGCCGCGCGCCGTAACCATTCGATGGAGAGGCTCATCATGATGAAGGCAGTATCCAAGGCCCTGGCGCTCCTGGCGCTCACTGCGTCCACCTTCGCGTCCGCGCAGGACTACCAGGACACCACGCCGTATGTCGTCGACTCGGCGAAGTACCCGTACACGCTCTATCCGTCCAACACCCAGCTGGACGACAAGACTCCGTGGGAGACGCCGGTCCTCCCGTTCAACCCGAGCAGCACCTACACGGCGCCGGAGCAGGACGCCGTCGTCCAGGCCGAGTCGGAGCTGCTCAACGCGCCTGTCTATCTCGACATGAATGACGGCATGAGGCACCTGCAGTACGGCCAGGCCACCATTCCGGAGGCCGCCACGCAGAACGTGCCGCCGCCGACGGAGACGGTGCCGACGCAGGACCTGTCCGGGCTGCGCTCCGCGGAGCTGGGGGCGGCGCTCACCGGGCCCGTCACCAAGAGCTACCAGCGCACCGAGCTGTTCGGTAACAACATCTTCGGCGCTGGCTACAACGTCAGCGCGGCCATCACCGCGACGCCCGCCACCAGCACCACGGCGAAGAAGCAGGAGGCGCTCACCGAGGGCCGGGTCCACGGCACCGCCTTCAACATCCAGAAGGAGCTGGTGCGCGGTCGCGCCACCGTCTGCGGGCAGCAGGGCGGCTGCAACAGCGGCAACGCGGCGCTGTACGCCATGGGCGCGATGATCTGGAGCACCAGCCTCGCCGGCAACTTCGCGCCGACCCCGATCAACTGGTCCCGGTCCTTCTTCTCCGTGTCCAAGACGTTCATGGTCGGCCCTGTCCCGCTCACCGTGAAGGCCTCGCTGACGGGCGGCGTGACGATGCGCGTGAATGGCCAGGTGAACCCCCTGGTCGCCGCGCTCACCGGCGCCGCGGGCGGCTTCGCCAACGTGGTGGCCTCCGCCGCGGTGAACGTCGCCATCGCCAGCTTTGGCGTGACCGGCTCCCTGCGGCTGATCAACGCCACGGTGGAGGCCCTGGCCAGCCTCGACTGGAGCCTCTGCATGGCTTCCTGGAGGCTCAAGGCGTCCCTCAACCTGAACGCGCTCTCGGGCACGCTGACGGGGTTCGTGAAGATCAAGCTCCTGTTCTTCAAGAAGACCTGGAACGTCACCATCGCGAACTGGTCCGGCATCGTGAGGAACCTCGTCCTGTACAACGCCTCCGGCTCCATCTCGGCCTCGGGCTGCTAGCCGGGCTGCCCCTGCCACCGCGCGGCCGCGCCCTGGAGGCGCTGGCCGCGCGCGGGGCGGGATGACCGGGCGCTGGCTCCTCGGCTGAGGGGGCCGGGCCCGTCCTTCCAACCAGAACTGAAGCGGCCAGGGCCGCTGACTCGGGAGTTTCCCATGCGGAAGTCGGTGAACGTGGGCGGCAAGCCCTTCAGCAAGATCCTCGGGGTGGGGCTCCCCCTCCTCTTCGTGAGCATGCTGGGGCTCTGGGGGTGGGCATCCCGGTCCGCCGCGGTGGCCCCCTCGGAGACGTCGCGGTCCCCCCAGGCCGCTCCCGCGGTGGCGGGCCTGTCGACGCAGCCCCAGGGCGTGTCTCCCAGTCCCTCAGCGGGGACGCGGGCGTGGATCCCCGGGGTGCTCTACCGCTACGCCCTGAACGCTGAGCAGCAGCTCTCCTTCCGCCCCGCCCAGCCTGGCGCGCAGGCGCTGCCCGGCATGCGGTTCATCCTCCGGGGCGAGTGGACCGTGGGAATCGTCTCCGCGGAGGCCGAGCGCGTCGACGCGCGGGTGAGCCTGCAGCTCTCCTCGCTGACGGTGGAGGTCGGCGACAATGGCCCCGTCGCCCCCGACGTCCAGCAAAACCTTGCCACGGCGTTGCAGGTCCCCTTCTTCCTCACGCACGACAAGAGCGGCCGGGTGACGCTCACGCACTTCGAGCAGGTGGCCGACCCGCTCGTGCGAGGCATCCTCCGGTCCATCGTGGCGAGCTCCCAGTTCGTCGTGGTCGGAGCGCCGGGCGCCACCTGGACGGCGGAGGAGTTTGACACCACGGGGCGGTACAGCGCCGGGTACCAGCGCCTGGAGCCGGGCCGCTTCGAGAAGCGCAAGCTGTCCTACTCCCACGTGGCTTTCCCTCAGGGGCTCGAGCCGCTGGGTGGCCAGGTCCGCATCGACGTGAGCGCCCGAAGCACCTTCGCGCTGGCGCAGGATCTCTGGACGAGCTCGCTCGATGCCCAGGAGCGGGTGGAGGTGGACGCCGGCCAGACCATGCCCCCCACCACCTATGAGTCCTCTCTGAGCCTGAGCCTGCTGGAGCGCCGCGTGGACCCGACGTTGATTGGCGCATTCGTGGCGCGCCGGGCCTGGCTGAGCTCCGCCGCCATGTCCGCCTTCCAGGGCATGGAGCAGGACCCTATGGATCAGTACCGCCAGGTGCTGGGCGGAAAGGACTTCGACACGCTGATCAAGGAGCTGCGCGCGCTCCCCGGGGAGCCCACGGCTCGTGACGAGGCGCGCTCCATGGCCCTGGAGCGGCTGCGCGCGCTCTTCATGCTCCACCCCTCCGAGGCCGCGAAGGTCCCCGACATCATCCGCGCGGGCATGGATCCGCTCGCGGCGAGCCCCATGCTCGGCGCGCTCTCCGCGGCCAGCACCCGCGAGGCCATCCAGGCCCTGGCGGAGGTCACGGGTGATCGCTCCATCCCCCATGACATCCGCATGGACTCGGTGGCCGCGCTGGGCGTGGCGAAGGATCCCACGGCCGAGGGCCTCGAGGCCCTTCGCGGCGTGGCAGGCGAAGAGGACGGGATGCTGCGCGACACGGCCAGTCTGGCGCTCGGCAACGCCGCGGCCCAGCTGACCGACACCGACCCCAAGGGCGCGGAGGACCTGGTCGGCGAGCTCATCCGTGACTACCGCTCCGCTTCCACCGCGGAGGCGCAGGCGGGGGCGCTCAACAGCCTGGGCAACACCCGCTCGCCGAGCGCGCTCGCCACGCTGGAGGACGCGCTCCAGTCGCAGGATCCCCGGGTGCGCCAGGCCGCGCTCAATGCGCTGCGCATCATCGAGGATCCTCGCGCGGACCAGCTCCTCGCCAGGCACCTGCTCAAGGATCCGGCCCCGGAGGTCCGCCAGGCCGCCGTCTTCGCCAGCAACTTCCGGCCCCTGGCGCCCCTGCTGCCCGCCCTGGCGCAGGCGCTGCGCATGGACCCCGCGGACGGGGTGAGGAACGAGGTGATCCACCTGCTTGGAGATCAGCGGGCCCTGGTGCCCGAGGCCCTGCCCTTGTTGGCCTGGGCCAGCCAGTACGACGCGAGCCCGGACCTCCGGCGGGCGGCCGCGGTCTTCGTCAACACGCCCACGACGCGCGGCTCCACTCCGCTCGCCTCTCCGTAACCAACACTCACTGGCTTCCCGCGCCGCGTGGCGCGGCATGAACAAGCAAGGACATCCCGATGTCGCGAAATATCTGGGGGGCCATGGCCCTGGTGGTGGTGGCGCTGGTGTTGCCAGCACAGGTGCAGGCGCAGCCTCTGCTGCTGGGCCGATGCACCGTCGACAACCTGTCGACGAATGACGCGGCGAAGCTGCGAGTCGAGTGGGCTCGCAAGTGCGCGCTGAACCAGAACGTCGGGCACCCGGGGGCCGCGTTCAACACAGGCCTGAGCTCCGCGAGCGGCGGGACGCTGAAGGACTATCTGGAGTCGGACCTGAGTCGGAACTCGGTGGGAGAGGGCTCGTTCGCGGGCTCGAGCTTCCAGGTGAACAACGCGGCCATGTTTGCGCTCTATAACTCGGGCCCCACCTACCAGGCGCTGGACACCGACGGCTACCTGCAGTGGTCACGCGACTCGTGGCGGAGGAAGGGACGTCCGCTCTACCCCACCTTCGGCACGACGCCCGACATCGCCGATGGGGACAACCGCCAGCTCTTCCCTCACATGGACCTGGCGGACTGCAGGCTCTACTTCGACAAGGAGAGCACCCAGCCGGCCTTCACCGCCTTCTATGTGAACGGCTACTGCGAGTCGGCCTGCTACACCGCCGAGCAGAAGCTCCTCTTCGCCGACGGCGACCTCCCCATCCGGGAGGCGATGGAGGCGCTGCGTGAGGATCTGATCACGCTGACGCCGGACTCCACGTTCGATGAGCTCCAGCTCCAGCCGAACCTCACCTACAGCTACACGCGAGAGCTCCGGGACGCGGAGCACACGCTCTCCGTCATCACCGCCCGGTCTGGCGGTCAGCTCCGCCTCACCCTGGAGCACCCGGTCATCAACGGCGAGGGCCGCATCGTGCAGGCGCAGACCCTCAAGGTGGGCGACGCGCTGGTGAAGGCCGACGGCACCCTGGATCCCATCGTGGACATCCAGAAGGCCACCTTCTTCGGCAAGGTCTACAACCTCGCGCCGGTGACGACAGATCGGGTGTCCAACATCCTCGTGGCCCAGGGCTACCTGGTGGGCTCCGTGCGGTTCCAGAACGACGAGGTGGGCTACCTCAACCGCATCATCCTCTACCGGAACATTCCCGCCGACGTGCTCCCCCAGGTGGAGAGCCCATGAAGCGCCCTCTCTACCCGTTCGTCGTCGCAGGGCTCGCGGGGCTGGCGCTCATCGCCTCGGCGCTCGACGGCGCGCGGGACGCCGCCCCCGTGACGGCGGCTCCGGCGCCGGTCTCTCCCGCCCCAGCCCCGCTGGCTCGTGACACCGCGCCGGAGCCCACCCCCGCGCCTCGCCCGTCACCCCTGTCCGAGGCACCGGCGGCAGCCCGGGGGGACGACGGGGAGCCCGGCGAGTTCACCACCACCACCGACCGGGTCAAGGCGGAGATCTTCAAGACGGAGCCGGAGCTGGCTCGGTTCGACTCCTTCCGCGAGCATGTCCTCCTCGACGCCAACGGCCGCGAGGACTACGAGGCGCTGCTCGCCGACACGCGGATGTATGAGCGGCTGCGCGGGGCGCTGAGCACCTCGACGGAGGCCGAGCAGACGCTGGAGTCCAGCTTCAAGCGCCTGATGCAGATCGACTACCTGCGCGAGGCGCTGGCCTGGAGGCAGAACCCGGCGCGCGCGCGGCTGGTGTCCACGGTCGAGCGCATCATCCTGGAGGACTCGTTCACCGCGGAGCTGTCGCCGGACGCCAGGCGCTCGATGGCCGCGACCCGGATGGAGCTCTTCGAAGTCTTCGCGGATCAAGAGCCCGAGAGAGCGGGCGCCCTGGTCGAGGCCGCGAAGGGGACGCCGCTCGAGAAGCTGGTGCGGCACTTCGCCGCGCGCAACCAGCGTCGACTCGTGAAGGAGCGGGAGCTGGGCGTTCAAGCACAGGCGCGCCGTGGCGTGACGCCCTGATGGGTCGCGCCGCCAACTCATCGGTTGAAAGGGAGAGCAGATGCGAAGCGTGAAGAGCTTGAGCAGGTGGATCACCCTGGGCCTCGTCCTGGCCTCGGTGGGGGTGCCCGCCGCGCCGCCTCAGAAGTCAGGGCCGGGCCGGTTGATGCGGGCCGACAACCCCGTGACAGGCGAGTACCTGGTGGTGCTGAAGCAGAAGCCTGGGCGCGGTCTGTCGAGCATGGCGGCGACGGCGGGCGCGCTGGCCAGGCAGTACGGTGCGCGCGTCCTCACCACCCACGAGACCGCCTTCCGTGGCTTGCTTGTCTCCGCCAGCGAGGAGCAGGCCCAGGCGCTCGCCGAGGATCCTCAGGTGGACTACGTCCTGGAGAATGGCATCGTCCAGCCCTCGGGCGTCCAGAGCCCCGCGGACTGGAACCTGGATCGGATCGACCAGGAGGCCCGCCCGCTGGACAACAGCTACCTGGCCGAGGACGCGACGGGCGTCAACGTCTACGTCATCGACTCGGGCCTCCGGGCGACACACCTGGAGTTCGAGGGGCGCGCCCAGGTCGTGTTCAACGCCGTCCCCAACCAGACCGGGGATGACGTCACCGGGCATGGCACCGCCGTCGCGGGGCTCATCGGTGGCAAGACGCATGGCGTCGCCAAGAAGGTCAACCTTCGCGCGGTGAAGGCGTTCAACGAGTTCGGGACGACCGTGGATCGCCTGGTGACGGCGCTGGAGTGGGTGGCGAACAACGCCGTCACGCCGGCCATCGTCAACCTGAGCTTCACCGCCGCGAGCGAGATCCCGGCAATCGACGCCGCCGTGGATGTCGTCGCGATGAACCCCGGGCTCGTCGTGGTGATTGCGGCGGGCAACGCGAACGTCGACGCCTGCGGCTGTTCGCCGGCCCGCCTCCAGCCGGATGCGGTCCACCCCTTCCGGACGCGCATCATCACGGTGGGCGCGATCGACGAGAGCCAGGCGCGCTGGGTGGGCGTCACCAACGCTTCCAACACGGGAGGGTGTCTGGACCTCTGGGCTCCGGGCGCGAACCTCCGCTCCGTGAGCTCGACCAGTGACACGGACTCGACCTTCTTCCCGCTCGAGGGGACCTCCTTCGCCGCGCCACACGTGAGCGGCGTGGCGGCCATCCTGCTGGCCAACGGCGTCGCTCCCGCTGACATCCCCGCGCGACTGATCGACGACGCGAGCGTGGGGCAGGTGGAGCTGGACTTCGGTGACACGAGCTCACCCAACCGGCTGTTGTACAAGCGCCCTCACGCCACGCCCCTTGTCAACGGCGCGGGCGTGAGCGTGTCCGACGTCACGGGCGGCCGGCGCAACTTCAAGCTGGAGGTCCCCGCGGGCCGGCCCTCGGTGACGTTCTCCATCTCCGGAGGCACCGGGGACGCGGACCTCTACATCCGCCAGGGCCAGTTCCCGGAGCTGCACGCCTACCAGTGCCGTCCGCTGCGCATGGGCAACAACGAGACCTGCGTGGTGAACAACCCCGCGGGGGGCACCTGGCTCATCCAATTGGGAGCCTTCTCCACCTACACCACCACCTTGAAGGGCCAGTACTGATGAGGACCCACGCGATGAAGCGCTGGAACGTGTTGTGGATGTCGACCCTTGCGCTCGTGGTGGCGTGTGGTGTGCCCGCCGGCGAGGACGTGAGCGTGTCGGAAGTGACGCTTGGCACCCAGGAGTCGGCGCTGTGCGTGGGGGTGAGCTTCGACGCGTTGGAGGTGGAGGGGGTGAGTTCCTTCGCGGGAGAGCTGGCGGGAGCAGGCTCCTGGGTGGTGGGCAACGGCGCCAACGCGGTGTACCTGGAGTACTCCGTGGACGGCGCGGACCACGGCTTCGATGAGCGCGTAGGAGAGCAGGGGGAGTGGTTCTTCAGCGAGGCCGCGGCCGGACTCGGCTGTGGGGTGCATTCCTTCGTGGTGAAGGCCTCCCCCATGATCATCGACAGCAATGGCAACCGCGCCAGATGCGGCATCACCCGGGAGGTGCTCCGCAACTTCGTCCAGTTCTGCCCGAGCCTGAACCCGGGCGCCTACCACACGCTGGAGGTGAAGTCGGACGGCAACGTGTGGGCCTGGGGCTACAACTACTACGGCCAGCTGGGCAATGGGCAGAGGACCCAGCGTAACGCGCCGACGCGGGTGAGGGGCTTGAGCCATGTCGTCTCCGCTGCGGCCGGAGCCGACCACTCGGTGGCGGTGACGGAGGACGGGAGCGTGTGGACGTGGGGCTCCAACTCCTACGGCCAGCTCGGAGACGGCACCACCACGATGCGCGCGGTGCCCGCGCAGGTGCCGGAGCTGAGCGACGTCGTCGCGGTGGCGGCCGCCGGCTCGCGGACGGTGGCGCTGAAGGCGGATGGGACCGTGTGGACCTGGGGGATCAACTCCTCGGGAGAGCTCGGGAATGGGACCACCACCAACAGCCTGCTCCCCATCCAGGTGCCCAACCTCAGCGGTGTCACCAGCATCGCCGCGGGCTTGTGGCACACGCTGGCGGTGAAGAAGGACGGAAGCGCCTGGAGCTGGGGGAGCAACGCCTACGGACAGCTCGGGGACGGGACCACCCTCAACAGGTCGAGGCCCGTGCTGGTGGCGAGCCTCGGCGGCGTCCACGCGCTCTCCGGAGGCGTCGTCCACACGGCCGCCCTGAAGCGGGACGGCACGGTGTGGAGCTGGGGCTACAACAGCGCGGGTCAGCTGGGCAACGGGACGACCACCAACAGCTCCGTCCCGGTGCAGGTGGCGATCCTCACCCAGGTCGTCGAGATCGACGCGGGCGGTTATCACACCCTGGCCAGGCGGCAGGATGGCACCTTGTATGCCTGGGGCGACAACTTCTACGGCGCGCTGGGCACCGGGAACACCACCAACAGCTCCGTGCCGGTGCAGGTCCCGCTCGCGGGGGTGCGCTCGTTCGGCGCGGGCTATTACTCCTCCGTGGCCGAGCGGAAGAGGGTCATCGTGACGCAGGTGCACACCCTGTTTGCGTGGGGCTACAACGCCAACGGCGAGCTCGGTGATGGGACCACCACCAATCGCTCCTCCCCCGGGGCCGTCGTGGTCAGCGGCATCGTGAAGACCGCTGGCGGCAATGCCCACTCGGTGGCCCTGGGGCGCGGCGGGGCGGTATGGACCTGGGGCTCCAATACCTATGGCCAGTTGGGCAACGGGACGACCACCCACGTCGTCACGCCCACGCAGCTCCCGGGCATGAGCGGCGTCATCGACGTGGCGGCGGGGGGCAACCACACGGTGGCGCTGAGCGCGGACGGCACCGTGGCCGCCTGGGGCTACAATGCCTATGGCCAGCTGGGCAACGGGACGAACGCCAACCAGCTCACACCGCAGTCCGTGCCGGGGCTGGACGGCGTCACCGCCATCTCCGCGGGCTCCACGCACACGGTGGCGCTGAAGGCGGACGGCACCGTGTGGGCCTGGGGCTCCAACCTCTACGGCCAGCTCGGCGACGGGACCTTCACCCATCGCCCCTCGCCGGTGCGGGTGCCGTCCCTCGAAAATGTCGTCTCCATCGCCGCGGGCCTCTTCCACACGGTGGCGGTGAAGGCGGATGGCACCCTGTGGGCCTGGGGCTACGGCCCCCAAGGGCAGTTGGGCCTCGGGACGACCAACAACCGCTCCGTTCCGGTGCAGGTCTCCGGACTCGGTCATGCCCTCGCCGTCGCCGCGGGCGGTTACCACACGGTGGCGCTGACGGCGAGCGGCCAGGTGTGGACCTGGGGTTACAACGCCTCCGGCCAGCTCGGCGATGCGACGACCACCCAGCGCACCTCGCCGGTGCAGGTCCCCGGCCTCACCAGTGTCATCGCGCTCGCCGCGGGGGGGTACTCCACGGCGGCGTTGAAGCGGGACGGCACGGTGTGGGCCTTTGGCTCCAACTCCAACGGCCAGCTCGGAGATGGGACGACGACCGGGCGCAGCTCGCCGACCGTGACGCTCCTGACCTCTGTCGTGGAGCTCTCCTCGGGCGGCAGCCACATGATGGGGCTGCGCAAGGACGCCTTCGTCCGGGCCTGCGGCTACAACGCCACCGGCCAGCTCGGCGACGGGACGACCACCCAGCGCCCGTCGCCGGTGCAGGTGACGAACCTCCCAGGCGATGGGAGCATCACCCCCCCCGGGGGAGGTGGCGTCGTCCTGGACAGTCGCTGAGGCTCCGACGGAGGGGCTCCTGGCTCGCCGCGCCGTCGGGCGGGCCAGGAGACGACCCTCGCAAAGCTGGGATTTCAGCTTGGAGGATGTTTTCTTGGGTCTGCGCCGGGTGGTAGCGTCCCTTGCTACCAGTGGTTCCGGCCCCGGAAGACAAGAGCCCGTCGTCGATGTTGAGCACGACCCCCGATCCGGAGGTCCTGCTGCCCATGCTTCGAAGGAAGCTCGTCATCCTGTCGGGGAGCGACGCGGGCCGCAGCTTCTCGCTCCAGGTCCGGCGCTACCGGCTGGGGACGGATCCGGCGTGTGACATCGTCCTGAACGACCGGACCGTCTCCCGGCAGCACTTGTCCCTGGAGGTGAGAGAGGATCGGGTGCTGGCGCGGGACCTGGGGTCTCGCAACGGCTCGTTCTGCGAGCGCATGCGCTTCCGGGAGCTGGAGCTGCGCATGGGCGCCATCGTCAGGCTGGGCGCCACGGAGCTGAAGGTCGTCCCCGCGGAGGAGCGCGAGCACATCATCCCGCTCTCGTCGAACACCCGGTTCGGAGGGCTGGTGGGGGGCAGCCGGAGGATGCGCGAGGTCTTCACGCTGCTGCAGCGGCTGGCGCCGGGGGACGCGGACGTCCTCATCCAAGGCGAGACGGGGACGGGCAAGGAGCTGTGCGCGGCGGGCATCCACGCGGCCAGTCCGCGCAGCCGGGGGCCGTTCAGCATCGTGGATGTCGCGGGCATCACCCCGTCGCTGGTGGAGTCCGAGCTCTTCGGCCACGTGAAGGGCGCGTTCACCGGAGCCCACTCGGAGCGGCCTGGGGCCTTCGAGCAGGCGGATGGAGGCACCGTCTTCCTGGACGAGGTCGGGGAGCTGTCGCTGGAGTTCCAGCCGCGCCTGCTGCGAGTGCTGGAGGGGCGCCAGGTGAAGCGGGTGGGCGCCAACGAGTACCGCACCGTGAACGTGCGGGTGGTGGCGGCGACGCACAGGGATCTGGAGGCGGACGTCAAGGAGGGCAGGTTCCGCGAGGATCTGTTCCACCGGCTCGCGGTGCTGCCGGTGACGCTGCCGCCGCTGCGTGAGCGCCCCGAGGACATCCCGCTGCTGGTGGACACGATGCTGGAGCGGCTGGGCCGGCCGCCCAGCGCGCTGTCCGAGCAGACGCGGGCCTTGCTGGAGCAGTACCCGTGGCCCGGCAACGTGCGCGAGCTGCGCAACGTGGTCCAGCGCGTGGTGAACCTGGGAGAGCAGGCGCTGCCGGAGATGTCTGCCTCGGAGCGGGCGCGCTTCACCAGCGCCGAGCTGGAGATGCCCTTCAAGGAGGCCAAGGAGCGCCTCATCGATGGCTTCGAGCGCGACTACCTCAAGAACCTGCTGGAGCGCTGCGGGGGCAACATCTCACGGGCCTCACGTGAGGCGGGCCTCGCGCGGCTCTATGTGCGCAAGCTGCTCAAGAAGTACGGGCTGCATGCGAGCAAGGATTCGGAGTGACGCAGGGAGCGCTGCTCGTCTGTGGCCGTGAGCCGCTCCGGCTCCCTGTGGCTATCCAGAATCAGGTCGCTGCGTCACGCGAGCGTCACCTCCAGCACACCACTGGGCATCGCGTGCGGCCCAGGCAAAGGTAGACCCGAATCGTTCGGCCAGGGTCCGGAGCGTGGCCCATCGGGCGCGGCGCCTCCTCGTCCGCCCCGAGAACCGTGGCGAGGAGGTCGCTATCCGCCTCGGTCACAAGCGTCAGAGGCCGGGGTAACGGATCGCGTCGGGGTCGGCAGAACGGATCGCATCTGCTGATCCATCAGCACAGGCCGCTGGCGTCCGGTTGCCCTGCGCCCGCGCGCGGAGGGAGGGTCAAGGGCGCAGAACCGTTCAGGTTTCGGCGAAGCCGACCCTTGACGCTTCCGAGCACGCGGGCCCCTTGGCATGATCGGAACCGCGATCCGATCGGGTGACCCGCAAGCGATCCGATAGGGCGGCCCATGACAGACGTCACGAGCCGGTCACAGCCACGGTCACGAGGCTTGCCTGGAGGCCCACCCTCGGGGTGCCGACCGCCCTTCGGCCCTTGCACCGCGCGCAGATACCTTGGGGCTTCGCGTTCTCCAAGTACTCCGCGTGACCGCATGGACAGGACTGCCACCTTCTTTCGATGACACCCGACGATCCCAACCATTTCACGGCAGCTTTCCCGTGTCATGACAGTCGATTGCGCTTCGCGCTTCGGGGTCCTTCACATGGCCGATTCCCGGACCTCCAGTCCGGTGAGTCGACACCCGATCGAAACCCCATGACCCCATTCCGAAGTCTGTGGCTCGCGGCCGCCCTGCTGATGGCCGCCTGTGGAACGACTGAGCTCGCGCAGCCCGACGACGTGCAGGATGCGACGACGACCCAGGGCCTCTCCACGCTCTCCGTGCGAGGAACCACCAGCGCGAGCGCCCTGGCCACCACCACCCTCTCCATCCCCACCCCCGTCGGTACGGCCGCCGGAGATGTGCTGGTGATGCAGCTGAGCAATCGCGAGGCCGTCACCGCCGTCGCCACCCCACCCGCTGGCTGGACGCTGCTGCGCTCCGAGCAGAGCGCCTCGGCCATCAAGTCCTGGCTCTTCCTCCGCGTGGCCAGCGCGGCCGAGCCGAGCAGTCACACCTTCACCCTCGACCTCGCCAGCTCCATGGCGGCCACCCTGGTCGCGGTGTCGGGCGCGGATCCGCTCCAGCCGATCGACGTGCACGTGGGCCAGAAGAATGGCAACAGCGCGAGCCTCGCGCTGCCCGCCGCCACCACGTCGTCCGCGAACGGCCTCGCAGTGTGGTTCTCGGCCCAGGTCTGGGGAGGCACCGCGTGCCCCGCGGTCCACACCCCTCCAACGGGCTTCACCGAGCAGCTCGACACCTGCCTCGTCTCGTCGTCGCGCGGCGTGCTGCACAGCGCCGCCACCTCGGAGCTCGGGGCCGCAGGTGCCCAGCCCGCCTTCACCGGTAGCTCCACGCTCCCCAACACCAACATCACGCACGCGGTGGTGCTGCGTCCCCTCCAGCCGCCGGCCACCGGGGAGATCACCCTCGTCGGCACCACGCACGCGAGCGGCAAGACGGTCACCAGCCTGACCCTCTCGACCCCCACGGGCGTCGCCGCCGGGAACGTGCTGCTGGCGCACCTTGCGAACCGGAACCAGATCGGCGCCGAGCTCACCCCGCCTGCGGGTTGGACGCTGGTGCGCACCGACATGAGCACCTGGAGCATCCGCGGCTGGGTCTTCGTCCGCGTCGCCACCGCCAGCGAGCCCGCGAGCCACACGTTCCAGAGTTCCATCGCGAGCAACCTCGTCGGCAACCTCGTGGCGTATGCCGGCGTCAATCCGGCCAACCCGATCGACACGCACGCCGGCAAGAGCAACAGCGGCTCGACGGCCTTCACGACGCCGCAGCTGAGCACCTCGACCGCGGGCGGGGCTGCCGTCTGGTTCGGCGCGCAGGCGTGGACCGGCGCCGCGTGTCCGACCCCGGCGATCGAGCCCCCCGTGGGCTTCGCCGAGACCTACGACACCTGCTTGGTGTCCTCGTCCCAGGGCCTCGTCTTCAACGCCGCCTTCATGCCCCTCGCCGGTGCCGGCCTCCAGGGACCGTTCAACGGGAGCTCGACGTTCGCCGAGACCAACGTCGCGCAGGTCGTCGCCCTTCGCCGCGCCGAGGTCGCGCCGTCCTCGGGGGTCGCGTTGCGTGGGAGCTCGCGCCACAGCGGCCTGTCGATCGCTTCGCTGTCGATCCCCAAGCCGTCGGGGACCGAGGCCAACGACGCGCTCATCGCGCGGGTGATCGTGCGCAACAACATCTCCGCGACCGTCACGCCGCCCGCCGGCTGGACGTTCCTGCGCTCGGAGCAGAGCGCCTGGGCCATCCGCACCTGGATCTTCTACCGCGTCGCGGGCGCCTCCGAGCCCGCGAGCTACACGTTCGGGCTGGACGCGACCACCCACATGGCGGGGAGCGTGGAGTCCTTCAGCGGCGTCGATCCGGTCCAGCCAATCGACGTGCACGCAGGCCAGAAGAACGGCGACTCCGCGTGGTTCACCGTGCCCGATGTGGTGACCGGCAGCGCGGGTGGCCTCGCCGTCTGGTACGGCTCACAGGTCTGGCCGGACGCCACCTGCCCTGCCACCGGCATCGAGCCGCCGCTCGGCTTCACCGAGGCCTTCGACGCGTGCCTGGGTCACACCAACGGACTGCTCTTCAATGCGGCCTACCGGTCGCTCACCGCGCCGGGCCTCCAGACGGGCCTCTCCGGCAGCTCCGCGTTCGTGCAGACCAACACCGCGCACGTGATCGTCCTGCGCGCCGCCAACGCCCCCAGCTGCATGGTCGGCGACACGTACGCGAGCACCTTCACGCTCCAGGGCACCGTGACCGCGCCGGAAATCGTGGAGCCCTCGGGCCTGGCCGCGAGCCGCGTGGTCGGCAACGCGCTCTACGTGCACAACGAGGACACCACCGCGATCGTCGCGATCAACACCCTCAACGCGAGCACGATCGGCACGTTCAACGTGACCAACGTGACGCCGGCCGACTGGGAGGACCTCGCGACCGGGCCCTGCCCGAGCGGCTCGTGCATCTTCATCGGTGACATCGGGAAGTGGAGCGCCAACTTCCCTCCGGGTGGCAGCCCCACGTCGTTCACGATCTACCGCGTGCCCGAGCCGGATCTCGCCAACGGCCAGACCTCGGGGGGGCTCGTCGCCGAGGCCTTCCCGTTCGTCTATCCGGACGGCGCGAAGGACGCGGAGTCGCTGATGGTGCACCCCACCACCGGGGACATCTACGTCGTCACCAAGAACGGGGGCACGGGGCAGAGCGGCGTGTACAAGTTCCCCCAGCCGCTGACGCCGGGCGTGCAGGCCACGCTGATCCACGTCCACACGATCCAGCTGCCACTGAACGGAGACGCCAACTTCTCGGCCGCGACCGCGGCGGCGATCCACCCATGCGCGGATCGCTTCCTCCTTCGCACCTACCGCACTGTCTACGAGTTCCGTGCGACGCCGGGACTTGGCTTCGAGTCGGCCGTCTTCGCGACGCCCGTCACGCTGACCGACACCACCGAGGGCCAGGGTGAGGCGATCGAGTACGAGGCCAACGGCGCGAGCTACTTCACGATGAGCGAGAGCCCCTCGCCCTTCAGGCTCAAGCGCGTGCCTCTGCGGTAGGACCGCGTCGACACGCCGAGGAGCAAGGCCGGTCGTGGGGCACCTCCCCATGGCCGGCCTTGCTGTTCCGAGCTGGGAGTTCGCGCTCGGCGCCGCCGTTCACGCGGTCGTACAGACCGCGTCCCGCCTGAAGCCCAGGCACACCCGAAGACGGAGCATGAGCACCGGTCCCCCGCGCGCATCGCCGGGCCTGATGCCTCTCCTCGGAGGCGACGTGCGGCACGGAGGGCTCCGCGTCAGACTCCTTGCGAACCTGCGGGGCAGCTGCGCCCGCTGCGAGGGAGTCCACGCGATGGAGACGATGGCCACGGCGCTGCGACGCTACTCCGACGAGAGCGGCTTCGTGGGCATGATCCGCTTCAGTGGACACCAACGAAGAGGCGGATACGGTGTCCAACATGGTGGAAGAGAAGAAGAAGCGCCGCCCCCGGCGCAGCTACACGGAAGAGTTCAACGGCAGGGGCTGTCCGGCTGGTCCTTGAGGAAGGCAAGACGGTCTCCCAGGTGGCCAGGGACCTCGACCTGACGCTGTCGGCGCTGAGGACCTGGGCTGAGCAGGCTCGGGCGGATAGATGCAAGGGCAAGCCCGGGGCGCTGACGAGCGCGGAGCGGCAAGAGCTCACGAAGCTGCGCAAGCAGGTGCGCGAGCTGGAGATGGAGCGAACGCTGCTAAGAAATGGGTGGCCTACACCGCGAAGGAGAACGGGTGAAGTTCGAGTTCATCCGTGCGGAGCAGGCGCACTTCTCCATCCGTCTGCTGTGCCGATGGCTGCAGGTGGCGCGTTACTCCGACCAGGGCTGCACCTACGCCAGCGAGGACTACCCGCGTGGCCTGCAGCAGCACGGCCTGCGCTGCAGCATGCGCCGCCGGGGCAACTGCTACGACAATGCGGCCATGGAGAGCTGGTTCAGCACGCTCAAGAACGAGCTGGGTGGGTCCTTCCAGAGCGCCAGCGACGCGAAGGTGAAGCTGTTCGACGACATCGAGGTCTTCTACAACCAGCAACGCATGCGCTCGGCAATCGGTTACGTTGCGCCGGCCGAGTTCGAACGGGCGGCGGCATAGTCAACCTGTCCACGAAAGCGGATCACGCCCACCCACGGGCGAACTCTTGCCACTGCACAGCGGATGGGACCCCACGAAACCGGGGCAACTTCAAAGTGCCCGGTTCCCCGTGCATCCGTCCAACAGCACCGCGTCGCCAGTGATGCGGACCCGCTCGACCTTCCCTCCGGCGAGTGTCAGGAGCACCTGGATCCTCCCGGGCCGGCCCATGGCTTCGCCTTGGAGCGCTTCATAGCGGGCCTCGCCCTCCCGAGGCGTCGGGAACAGCCCCTGGCTCGCCAGATAGAACCCTGCGGGGCCATTCGCGTTGCCGGTGACCGGATCCTCGTCCACACCGGTCGCGGGCGCGAACATCCGGCCGTGGTAGAGGACCTCCGGCACCTGGCGGTCCAGCGTGAACACGAAGAAGCCGCCGATGCAGAGTTCCTTGCTGAGCGCGATGAGCAGCTCCCGGTTCGGGCGCAGACCCGCGAGGGCCGCATGACTGTTGATGGCGACCAGCACTTTGGCGTGCCCGGTCGTCACCCCCTGGAGCGGCAGCCCCGCCACCAGGTGCTCCTCGCCGAGCCCGAGCGCTTCGAGCAGCAGGCGCCGCTGCGTCAAGGTCAGCTCGCCCACCACGCGTGGTGTCCCCTGGGTCATCACGATGCGATGATCGTCCTCCCCCCGCTCGATGGTGATGGGCAGGAGGCCCGCCCCCGTCTTCACCCTGAGTTGCTGGCTGTCCAATCCCAGACGCCGTGCCCGGACATAGTGGAAGCCGATGGTCGCATGGCCGCAGAGGGGCAGCTCGCAGGTCTTCGAGAAGTAGCGCACCTCCAGGTCGTGCTCCGCCTGCTGCGTGGGAGCAATCCCGAATGCCGTCTCGGTTGCGGGCGCGGCGGTCGCGATCGCCTGCATCTGCTCGGTCGTGAGCCCGCCAGCGTCGAGCACGACCGCCGCGCGATTACCGCGCCCCGGTGTCTTCGTGAAGACGTCGACGAGTTCGATCCGGGGCTCCGTCATCGCCCGGCCAGCGCATGCACACCAAGCCCGGGCACCGCCTCCGGAAGCGTCATCCGCCCCGCCTCCAACTGCATCCCCTGGAAGGGATCATCCGCGACGAGCAGGTGCCCGTTGAGGTCGGACCAGTCAGCCAGCCCCGCGAGGTGGCCCATCGCGGTGATGCTCAACGTGCTTTCGATCTTGCACCCTAGCATCACCTTCATCCCCAGGGAGCGGGCCAGCAGGATCATCCGCATCGCGCGCCGGAGGCCCCCCGCCTTCAGCAGCTTGATGTTCACGCCGTCGACGCAGCCCGCCAGACGGACCACGCTCTCGGGTCCGGTGCAGTCCTCGTCCGCCACGATGGGAATCGGCGAGCGCTCGCGGACGTACCGCAGCTGTTCCACCGCACCTGGCGCCACCGGCTGCTCGAGGAGCGCCACGCTCGAGCGCGCCAGCCGCTCGGCCACGCGAAGCGCCTCGTCCGCACTCCAGGCTCCGTTGCCATCCACCGCGATGGTGCCGGCGTATACCGCACGCACCGCCTCGACGGCGGCGAAGTCAGGGACCTGTCCCAGCTTCAGCTTGAGCAGCGGCCACGCCGAAAGGCGGTGCGCCTTCTCGCGGGCCGCGTCCGCCGTCATCAGCCCCAGGGTGAGCCCGGTCGCGGCCAGCGGAAGCCCTCCAAGCCCCAGGAGCTTGAAGAGGGGCAGCTTCGCTGCCTTGCCAAGCAGATCGTGCAAGGCCATGTCGACGGCGGCGACGGCCGAGGGCTGGTCGCCCGCGAGTTCGACTAGCTCCGCCACGGTCTGCTCGACAGTGAAAGGGCTCGACCGCGCAAGCACGGGCGAGAACCTGTCGAGCGCCGCGACGAGCGAGGCGTCGCTCATGCCGTAGTCCTTCGCCGGCACCGCGATCCCCTCGCCTCGCAGCCCCTCCCACTCCAAGGTGACGAGGATGTTCGGCACCCTCGCCGGCTTGACCTCCTTGTGGGTCGCGAAGGGCTCGTGCAGCGTGAGCTGGAGCGTCCGGTACGAGAGTCGCATCAGGCGGCCACCACGCGTTCCGGCTCGGTGGTGATCCTCACCCGCGAGGCCAGCTGCTCGCCGCGGAGGATCGCCTCCTGGACCGTCGCGCCGCGAGCAATGACGTGCCCGATGCGATCCTCGCCCGACCTCATCGGGTTCACCCGGCCTCCCACCTTCACGAGCACCCGCACATCCACGAACCCCTCCTCCTGCTTCAGGGCCTCGATGCCGGAGATCTCCCGGACCGTCCCGGGGATGGGCTGGACGTGGCGGATGGCCGCGCCTCCCTTCGGAGCGGGCAGCTCCGCGAGCGGCTCACCCATGCCGCAGGCCCAGGCGAGCGCGGTGGACTTGATGTCCACCCCGCAGGCCAGGGTCACCAGTTCGGTGACGCGCCCACCCGGGTTGCGGTTGTGGCCCTCGACGATCCGGGGCCCCTTCTTCGTCAGCTTGAGCTCCGTGTGCGCCGGACCTTCCTTCAACCCCATGGCATCCAGGAATGCGCGCACGAGCGCGTACACCTCCTCGCGGGTGCCCGCGTCGAGCGGCGCGGGCACCGCATGGCCGATCTCGACGCAGGTGTCCTCGGTGATGAGCTTGTCGGTCGCGGTCACCATCACATGACGCCCGTGGAAGCTCAGCGTCTCCACGCTGATCTCCGGCCCGTCGAGGAACTCCTCGAGCAGGAAGCGCGGCAGCGCCAACTGCTGGAAGGCCTCCCAGGCCGGGGCGATCTGCGAGGGCTTGAAGATCTTGAAGATGCCCAGGCTGCCTGCGGCGTCGGTGGGCTTCATCACGAACGGCAGACCATGCTCAGCGACGAACGCGTGGATGTCCTCGATGCGCTCGCCCACCCGCGCCACCACCGGGCTCAGCCCCACCTCGTCGAGGCGCCGACGCATCGACACCTTGTCCTTGAGCCGCCGCACCGACTCCACCGTGTTGCCTCGCAGCCCCAGGGCTTCGCAGACGTAGGCGGTCGGAAGCAGGGACGCCTCGGTCAGGGAGATCACCCCATCGAGCGGGAAGAGCTGGTGGAGGCCGCGCGCGATGGCCACCAGGTTCTCGACGTGCTCGTAGTCGGTCAGCACGACGTGCTCGACGTACGGGAGGAACGCCTCACGAAAGTGCTTCTTCTTGTTGATGCAGACGACGTTCAGGCCGAGTGCATGAGCCTTCTCGAGGACATCGAGGCCCTCGGCGCCACCGCCGACGATCAAGATTCGCTTTGCCTTGGACTGGGACATGGATTCACTCCGGGGATGAAGGGGAGTTCGGGGAACGTGGGGGCTCGAGCAGTTGCACCAGCGCACCCACCACCCGACAGGCCTGCGCCACGCTCAGCCCGCGAAAACCCTCGGGTTCGACGACGTCGCTGTGGGCCGGCACCTCGCCGTCCTGGGCAAGCCCCCGGCGCGGATGGAACCGGCTCAGGAAGTAGGAGGAGAGCTCCGGGCGGCTTCGCGCGAGCCAGCCCTGGACGACCTCGCGGACCGGGTCCATCGCAGCCTCGGGTGACGCTTCCCCGGGTGGGGCAATCCCCGCGAGCGCGTGGAACAGGTCGGCGACCCGCTCCGCGTCGCAGGGATGGCTGCTTGACGGGCAGAGCATGAACACGGCCGCGGGCGCCAGGACGAAGAGGAGCGGATCGAAGTCTTGGAAGTGCTTGATCAGCGTGTCACAGATCCACTGCGCGCTCTTGATGGATGAGGACCGCGCGAAGTAACCGGGGCGCACTGGCGGATAGCCGGCCATGTCCCGGGCGCCCCAGTGCAGGTGCGGGTTGAAAGGCCGGGTCATCGTCGCGCGGTCAACCGCCCCGTCCGGGTAGTGCGTGTTCAGCATCGCCAGGAGCAGGGTCGTCACCGTCCCCGAAAGCCTGGGGAGCCACTGGGGAAGCGACGCGACGTTCGCGACGAACCCCATGGGGTCGGTCGCGGCCCGGTACGGAATCATGCTCGCGTCCACCAACTCGGCGGCGCTCGCGTAGAACACCTCCCCCATCCGGTAGCCCGCGCCTTCCGGCTCGACGCCCACCCGCTGCATGCTCCCGTCCAGGCCGATCTGATGGCTGATGAGATCGAAGTAGGCATTGCGCGGGTTCTTCTGGTGGCGCGCCGCCTCCAGCAGCACCTCCAGCGCCGCGCGCACGGCGGGCTCGTGCGTGCGAAAGAACGTCTCCTCTTGCACGAAGGGGAAAACGGGGTGGCGCTCGAGCTTCCGCCAGTGGAGCGAGACCACCGGAATCCGCGCACCGTCGACCTCGGCAAGCACGAAGGGGGTGAACAGCGGAGCCTCACGTGTTCGCCGCGCGAAGTCGGCCCCGTCCCAGGTGTAGAGCGGCAGCTCACGCCGCGCGCCCTGATGAACGAGGGACCCCGGCACGTAGACGGTATCTCCATTCTCGAGGCCGTGGTCCTCCGTGCGGGTGAGCGAGTAGATCAGCGGATAGCCCAGTCCGCGATCCACGATGGCTTTGTTGAAGTCGAGCGCCCCCGCACGACCCTGGACGATCTCCTCCCAGTTGCCGATGTGGCCGGTCCGCGGCGGTCGCAGCCGAGGCACCCGGCGGATGGCCTCGAAGAGCGTGCCCAGCGGAAGCTCTGTCTGTCCCAGGTCCACCCAGTCGAACGCCCGCTTGCGCGACTCGAACTCGGCGACCGGGGCGAGCGGTCCGCGCCGCTTCCCGGCCGCGAGTCGCGCAACCTCCCGCTCCAGCGAGAGCGCTTCGGCGAGCGTCAGCGGAATGCCCCGTCCGGTGTCCAGCGTGTCGAGCTGCATCATCCCGCAACCTCGTCATCGGGCACCCCGGACGGCGCTCCCAGGGGCTGCGCGAAGGCGCTCCGGAACGTCATGAAGACCGTTGCCGCTCCCAGCGCCGCGACCGCACCGAACGCCAACCACATCGGCGCGTAGCGCGTGGCGCTGGAGGCGACGTCCAGGGCCCGGCCTCCAAGGTAGTACCCGAGCGTTCCCCCGATGGAGAGCGCGAAGCCCAGCAGGCCGAAGCCCGTCGCCAGCGAGCGGGAGGGGAGCGCCCGCGCGAGCTCATCATCGACCTTTGGTTCGACCACGATTTCTCCCACGGTGAAGACGAACACGCCCAGCAGGACCACGGGCAGCCCCAGGTTCAGGGCGAAGAGCAGGAACGCGAGTGCGAACGTCGCCAACCCGCCACCGACCACGACGTGGATCGCGTTGCGCGCCATCCACCCCGACAGCCAGAGCTGAAGGAGCACGACGGCGATCGCGTTGCTGATCCAGAGCAGCGCGACGGCGCTGCGCGAATAGGTAGCCTCGACGACGAGGCTGACCGTGAACTCAAGCTGCGTGTAGAGCACGAAGAAGAACACGAGCGCGCCGAACAACAGCAAGACCCGCCGATTGGAGAGGTCACGCACGGCGACCGCGAGGTGCCAGGACGTCCGGTGCTCGCGCATCGCGTCCGCGGGCGCCCAGCCCTGGGCCGCCACCGCGAACACCAGCGACGTCGCGGCCGCGAGGAACAGTGCGAGCCGCATCGACGAGGCCGCGATCAACAGGCACGCCGTCGGTCCCACCGCGAAGCCAAGGTTTCGCGAGGCGTTGCGGAGCGAGAGCAGGAACACCGGGTCCGCCTTCCCTGCGGCGCCCAGAAGCGCCTTCTTGCTCGCGGGGGTGAACAGTGCCGACCCGGCCCCCATGAGGAACACGCCCAGCAGCAGCCCCGGGAAGCCAGTCGCCACGGCGAGCAGGACGTTCGAAACACCTCGGATGAGTAGGCCCGCCACCATCGTCCTGCGGGCCCCGAAGTGGTCCGCGGCGATCCCAGCGAACACCGCCCCGCCCCGCTGGCTCCAGAGCCGCACGCTGAGCAACGCGCTGATCTCCAGGAGCCGCAGTTCGAGGCTCCCCTGGAAGAAGATGGACAAGATGGGCCCGACGTTTCCAAGCCCCACGAGGAACTGGCCGCCAATGATGATCCACGCCGCGAACGAAATGGCCGCGAGCTGGGTCCGAAGATGACGAAGGTGCATGTCACGACCAGGGTTGGGTGAGGTTGCGGAGAAAAGAGGGGTGCGGCGCCTCAGCCGGTGCACCGCTGGACGTCCGGGGCGTGCCCATGCCCGGCGCGGGGGTGGGCTGGCCGGGGAAGGCCCAGGTTCTCGCGCAACGTGCGCCCCTCGTATTCCAGCCGGAACAGCCCCCGGCGCTGAAGCTCGGGAATCACCAGGTCGACGAACCGGGTGAGCCCGTCCGGAAGGTGAGGCGGCATGATGTTGAAGCCATCCGCACCGTCGAGGATGAACCAGTCCTCGAGTTGGTCGACGATTGTCTCCGGGGTGCCCAGGATGACCCGGTGGCCCCGCCCTCCCGCGACGGCGAGTGCGAGCTGCCGCACGGTGAGGTTGTCGCGACGGGCCTGCTCGTAGACCAACTGCTGGCGGCTCTTGCTGCGCTCGGTCGCCGTCACCTCGGGCAACGGCTCGTCGAGCGGGAGCGCCGAGACATCCATCCCCCCGAGGCGATCCGACAGGAGGCCCAGCGCGACAATCATGTCGATGCCCTCCTGGAGCTTCCCGTACATCTCCTCCGCTTCCGTCTGGGACCTTCCCACGACCGGAAACACCCCGGGCATGATCTTGACCTGCTCCGGATCCCTCCCGTGGCGCGCGACCTGCTCCTTCACCCCCCGGTAGAAGGTCTGCGCCTGGGTCAGCGTCTGGCTCGCGGAGAAGATGACCTCGCCCCACTGCGCGGCGAAGTCCTGTCCGTCATCGGAGGCCCCCGCCTGAACGAGCACGGGGTACCCCTGAGGCGAGCGCGCGACATTCAGGGGCCCCTTGACCCCGAAGAACTCGCCCTGATGCCCCAGGATGTGGAGCTTGTCGGGATCGAAGTACCGCCCGGACGCCTTGTCGTAGAGGAAGGCGTCGTCCTCCCAACTGTCCCACAGGCCCGTGACGACCTGCATGAACTCACGCGCCCGCCGGTACCGGGTCGCATGATCGAGCTGGGTGTCGCGGTTGAAGTTCTTCGCCTCCGCGTCGGTGCAAGAGGTGACGATGTTCCATCCCGCCCGTCCCTGGCTGAGGAAGTCGAGCGAGGCAAACTTGCGCGCGACGTGGAATGGCTCGTTGTAGGTGGTCGAAACCGTCGCGGTGAGCCCGAGCCGCTCGGTCGAGGGCGCGAGCGCCGCGAGCAGCGTCAGGGGCTCGAAGTGCACCATCCGCCCCCAACGGCTCAGTTCGTCGCTGTTCCGGTAGTGGGTGCGCACCCCGACCCCATCCGACAGGAACATCAGATCGAACTTGCCGCGCTCCGCGGTGCGCGCCAGCGCGGTGTAGTAGCCCAGGTCCAGTCCTCCGTCCGCGCGCGCGTCCGGATGCCGCCAGGCCGCGACGTGGTGCCCGGGGGCAGGCAAGAAGGCTCCGAGCTTCATCTTCCTGAGGGTCGTTCCCATCTGAGGCTCCTCTCCTGCGGTTCAACTCAATTTGCGGATGGGCGCGCCGGCCAGGAACGCCTGGATGTCCTCGACCGCCTCGCGGAAGTAGGTGGCGTAGTTGTTCCGGGAGACGTACCCCAAGTGCGGCGTCGCCAGCAGCGTAGGCAGGGTCCGCAACACGTCCCCTTCCGGCACCGGTTCGACCTCGAAGACGTCCACCGCCGCGCCCGCGATCGTCCCGCGCTTCAGCGCTTCGACGAGCGCGGGCTGGTCGACAATCTGCGCGCGCGACGTGTTGATCAGGAAAGCAGTCGGCCGCATCCGCTCGAGCTCGGCACGTCCAATCAATCCACGTGAGCGCTCCCCGAGGACGAGGTGGATCGAAACGAAGTCGCTCGTCTCCAGCAGGGCTTCCTTCGACGCGGCGCGCGTCACCCCCACCTCCGCGGCCCGCGCGTCGGTGAGGTTCGGGCTCCAGGCGACCACGTTCATTCCAAACGCGGCCCCCACCTTCGCGACCTTGCTGCCAATCTTTCCAAGCCCGAGCAGGCCCAGCTGCTTGCCCTGGAGGTCAACCCCCACGGAACTCTGCCAGGGACCCGAGCGACGAAACGCGGCGTTCTCCCCCACCACGTTGCGCGCGAGCGCCAGCATGAGCGCCCACGTCAACTCCGCGGGGGGCTCGGAGGAGCTCGCCGTTCCACACACCGCCACGCCGTGCGCGGCCGCCGCGGCGATGTCGATCGCCGCGTTCCGCATTCCCGACGTCACCAGCAGCTTCAACCGGGGCAGCTTCTCGAAGAGCGCTTTCGGGAAGGGGGTGCGCTCACGCATGATCACGATCACCTCGCAATCAGCGACTGCGGCGACCAGCGCCTCCTGCTGGAAGAAATGCTCGCGGAACACCACCAGGTCCAACTGCTCGCGCAGGGGTGCCCAGTCAGCGATCTTCGTCGAGATGTCCTGGTAGTCATCAAGGATGGCGCAGCGTAGCTTCTTCATGTCGTCTCCAGACCGTGGGCCCGGGATCCGGGCGCTGGGGAATGCAGCAGATAAGGGAGCATTCCACCGTGAAGGTAGAGCGCAAGCTCGCCCTCGGATTCGATCCGCGCGGTTCCCTTGAACTCGAACAGGGTGCCCTCACCTCGCGCGTGGACGTGGACGCGGGCCCGGGGTGAGTGGACGTCCTCGAAGCTGAAGCGCTCATGGCCTGTCAGGCCCAGGTCTCGCCAACGACCGCCGGGCGCAAGCTCAATGGGCAGGATCCCCATGGCGATGAGGTTCGAGCGGTGGATCCGCTCGAAGCTCTCGGCGATCACCGCCCTCACCCCGAGCATCCACGGTCCCTTCGCCGCCCAGTCTCGCGAGGATCCCATCCCGTAGTTGCGGCCCGCGAGGACAACGAGCGGCGTGCCCGTGGCACGGTAGGCCTGGGCCGCTTCGAACACCGGCATCACCTGCCCCGAGGCAAGGTGTACCGTGTCACCGCCGCGGAGGCCTGGCACGAGCAGATTCTTCAACCCGGAGCTCGAGAAGGTCCCCCGGGCCATGACCTCGTGATTTCCCCGCCGGGAGCCATACGAAT
Source organism: Corallococcus sp. RDP092CA (assembly GCF_041903675.1). Classification (NCBI taxonomy): domain Bacteria; kingdom Pseudomonadati; phylum Myxococcota; class Myxococcia; order Myxococcales; family Myxococcaceae; genus Corallococcus; species Corallococcus sp. RDP092CA. The sequence continues at coordinate 28,653 of NZ_JAYESI010000050.1, forward strand.
TGAAGCGCGCGGGCAGGACCCCGCGTTCGGAGAGATAGCGGCCCGCCGGAGACCGCTCGGAGATCGCCCCCACGGGGGAGATCTGATCGGTGCTCACGTCGTCCCCCAGCGCGACGAGGACGCGGGCGTCCGTCACAGTCCTCGTGCGGCTGCTTCCGGACAGGTACGGCGGCCTGCGGATATAGGTGGACGTCTCCTTCCAGCTGAAGACGTCGCTCGCGAGTGGAGCGTCGCCCCGGCACGCGGTGTCGAACAACGCCGGCCGCGCCCCGGAGGTGAAGACGTCTGGGCGCACGCTCGCGGCGACGAGCCGTGCGACCTCCTCGCCATCCGGCCAGAGGTCCCGCAGCGAAACAGGGCGGCGCTCCGCGTCGATGGCGAGGGGCTCCCGGTCAAGGTCCACACGGACGTTGCCCGCGAGGGCGAGCGCGACCACCAGCGCGGGTGAAGCGAGGTAGTTCGCGCGGGTCCCCACGTGGACCCGCCCCTCGAAGTTCCGGTTGCCACTGAGGACGGCGGCCAGCACGGCGCCTGAGCGCGCCAACTGCTCCGCGACGTCACTCTTGAGCGGACCGCTCCCCCCGTTGCAGGTGGTGCAACCATACCCGATGACGTGGAAGCCTAGCGCCTCGAGGGGCGCGAGCAGCCCCGCGTCCCGCAGGTAGCGCGTCACCGCGGGCGACCCGGGAGAAAGGCTGGTCTTGACATGCGCGGGCACCCGGAGCCCGCGCTCGACCGCGCGCTGCGCCAGCAGCCCCGCGGTGATCATCGACGCCGGGTTCGAGGTGTTCGTGCACGAAGTGATCGCCGCAATCACGATGGCACCGTCCGACAGCCCGGGAGCAGCAGGGCCCTCCACGCCAGCGAAGCGTTCGAACGAGCCGCGCAGGTCACCGAGCGACACCCGTTGATGGGGAGCGCTGGGACCCGCGACACACGCTTCGACCGTGCCAAGATTGAACTCGAGCAGGCGCCCGAACCGAGGCGACGGCGCCCCCTCCTCCCAGAGCAGCCCCTGATGGCGGCAGTAGGCCTCGACCCGAGCGACCTCCTCCTCGGACCTCCCCGTCAGGCGCAGGTAGTGGAGCGTCTGGGCATCGACCGGGAAGAAGGCCAGCATGGCGCCATACTCGGGCGCCATGTTCGCGACGGTGCACCGGTCGGTCGCGGACAGCCGCCCCAGTGCCGGACCGGTGAACTCAAGCCAGGCGCCGACGACGCCCTCCGCGCGGAGGCGCTCCGTCAGGGTGAGGACCAGGTCAGTCGCGGTGACGCCTGGGGACAGTTCCCCCGACAGACGGACCCCGATGATGGGCGGCACGCGGGTCGTCACCGGCACCCCGAGCATGATCGACTCCGCCTCCAACCCACCGACGCCCCATCCCAGGATGCCCAGGCCGTTTACCATCGTGGTGTGGCTGTCGGTGCCAATCACGGTGTCCGGCAGCAGCAGCGGCGCCTCCACGGACTCGTCCGTCGTGACGACCGAAGCGAGTCGCTCCAGGTTGACCTGATGGACGATGCCATTGCCAGGGGGGAACACCTGCATGCGGTCGAACGAGCGGGAGGCCCACCCCAGGAACGCGAAGCGCTCCTCGTTTCGAAGCAACTCCTCGCGCTCATTGCGCTCCTGCGCATCGGGCACGCCCGCGACATCCGCCTGGAGCGAATGGTCGATGACCACATCGGTCCGGACCACCGGATTGATCCGTCGCGGGTCACCGGCACGCTCCGCGACATGATCGCGCATCGCCGCGAGGTCCACGAGCGCCGGAACCCCGGTGTAGTCTTGCAGCAGCAACCGCGCCGGCCGGAACGCGAACTCAATCCCGGCTTCCTCCCCGACCGCCAGCCGCCGGGCGCACATGACCGCCAGCTCGCGAAACTCGTTGCGGAGGAGCGACTCGATCAGCACCCGCCCCGAGAACGGGACGGACGACAGGTCGATGGCCGCATCCTCCGCGAGAAGGCGCAGGTCATGCAGGCGGTACGACACACCCGCGTGCGGGAAGTCCGACGTCCCCTTCAAGGCAGTCCCCCAGGGCCGGGATGGGCGCGACTGGCGGCGCCAACGTAGTGGAGCAGGGGCCGGATCAAGACGTTGTTCGACTCCTGCTCCCGAGCCTGGGCCACCCAGCCGGCGATCCTTCCCGCGACGAACATCGGAACAGCGAGCTCATCGGAGAGGCCCAGCATCCGGTACAGCAGACCGACGTAGAGGTCGACGTTCGCCTCGATCCCATGGCGGGCATACGGCTTCATCGCCTCCACGAGCGCGGTGATGATCTCGAACCCCCGCATGTCGCCCTTCCGGGAACTCGCCTCCCGCGCGGCATCCCGGAGGGGACCGACCCGCGGGTCCTCGCCCCGGTAGACCCGATGGCCGAAGCCCATCACCGGCAGCCCCTGCTCGAACTGACTTGCAACATAGGCACGTGCGCGCTCGGGAGTCCCCACGACGTCGAGCACCTGGGTGACCGCCTCCGCGGCCCCGCCATGGATCGTTCCCGCGAAGACGGAGATGGCCGCCGTGATCGCGGCGTGCATTCCCGCGCGGCAGCCCACCGCCACCCGGGCCGTGAACGCGGAGGCGTTCGAGCCGTGATCGGCATGAACAATGAGGTCGGTGTCGATGAGGCGCTCATCCAGGGCACTGGGAGCCTCCCCTCTCACCAGGTGGAGCAGGTAGCTGGCGTGCGAGATGCCCGGGGGCACGAGCGGCAAGGGCCGCCGCTCACGGGCGGCCTGATGGGCCGCGATGAGGAGGGGAATCTGCGCCACCAGCCGCACCCCCTTGCGGAGACTTGCCTCCTTCGAATGATCAGCGCGCTCCGGATCCAGCGCGCCCAGGGCGGAGACGCCGGTCCGCAGCGCCTCCATCGGGTGGGCGCTGGCAAGTGAGCCCACGATCGATAGCACGGAGGCGGGTACCGCTCGCGCCTCTTCGAGCTCGCGGCGAAAGGCCGCGAGGGCGGCAGCGCCCGGCAGCTCCCCCATCACGAGCAGGTACGTCGTCTCCTCGAACGACGAGTGCTCCACGAGGTCGCGAATCGCATAGCCCCGGTACTCCAGAGCGGACCGCTCCCCGTCGATTCGCGCGATCGACGTCCGGTCGAAGTGCACCCCCTCAAGCCCTCGGTGAATCGTCGGAGGGGCCGCGGGGACGGCCTGCAACCCCTCCTTGGGTTCGGAACCAACCCTCACCGCCTTCGGCGCGCATCGCCCAGGGACGCCGCTCTGGACGAACTCGCGAATGGCCTTCACCGAGCTGAGCTGGACGCGCAGCTCCCCGTTGATCCGGATGCCAGACGCCTTCTCCAGCGCGACCATGAGGACGACGTGCTGGAGCGAATCCCACTCCACCACGGACTGGTACTCGAGTTCGTCGGTGACGGCCTCTGGGTCGAGTTGGAGGACGCTGGCGATCAGCGCCTCGACATCCAACATTTCTGATTGTTCGCTCGCCTTGGCTAGAATCACGGCTCAATCCTAGATGGAAGGGATGAGAGGGCCCTGGCCCCCCGAACGTCCGCGCGCCGGCCCTGGTTCCACAGCTCGTGGATGCGCTCTTGAAGAGCCCCGCGGTGGATCTTCCCGTTGGCGTTCAGCGGCGGATCCTCGATCACCGTGATGACCCGCGGGACCATGTAGACGGGAAGCCGCTGCCGTATGGCCTCCAGCACGCGCTTCGGTTCGACCAAGCCCGTCGCCACCCCGAGGATGGCCTCGGGGTGCGCGACCGAAGGCCACGGCAAGGCCACCGCATCGACACATCCGGCGCGGCGCATGGCGGCCTCGACCTCTCCGAGTTCGACGCGGTAACCCCCCACCTTGATCTGGTGATCACCCCGGCCCAGGTACACGAGCGCGCCCCCTGGCATCCGCTTCACCAGGTCACCGGTGCGATAGAACCGCAGAAGCCGCCCATCCGCTCCCACGCGCTCGAACGTCCGCTCCTGGGTCAGCTGTGGCGCCCGCCAGTATCCAGTGAAGGTTTGCGGCCCCGCGACGCAGAGCTCTCCGGCCACGCCCTCCTCGACCTCCACCAGCGCCTCATCGACGACCCGCCCCGTGAGCCCCTCATAGAGCTGCCCGATGGGAACGAGCCCCTGCACGCATTCCGCGGGAGAGCGGGCCGGCTCCCACCGGTAAGCCGCGCACGCGATCGTCAGCTCCGTGGGCCCGTAGAGGTTCTCCACCACGGAGTGGGGGGCCGCCTCCTGCCAGGCCTCCGCGCTGGTTACGGGCAGCGCCTCCCCACAGAACAGACTCCAGCGGAGCGAGGGCATCGAGCCGGGCTCCAGGAGCTTCTGGCGTTGGCAGAGCGCGGCGACTGAGGGCACCGAGAACCACACCGTGATACCGCGCTTGCGGATGAACTCAGCGGGAGCGAGCAGCTCGATGGATTTCAGAGGAACGACACACGCCCCCGCGCCCCAGGCCATGAAGAGATCAAAAACCGAAAGATCGAACGTCAGGTCGAACGTCTGGCTCACCCGGTCCGCGGGCGTCAGCCCGTAGCGCTCGCGATTGACCCCGAGGAACGCGAGCACGTTCGCGTGGGTGATGGGAACGCCTTTGGGCTGCCCACTGCTTCCCGAGGTAAAGAGCAGGTAGGCTCCCCCCTCGGGGGTGGCAGTGGGCAGTGTCACCAGCGGCGCTGCGCTCGCGAGCGCCTCCGGTCCGAACATGACGGCCTCCGACAGGGACCGCTCCTCTCCATCCGGGACGAGCAGCGGGACGGGCCGCGTGCACCCGGCGACCACCTCGCACGCCTGCGGCAGTGCCTCGGCCTCGACGATCACCACATCGACGTCCGCCTGCTCGAGCATCGTCCGGGTGCGCACGGCGGGGAACTTCCGGTTCAGGGGGACGAAGGCCGCGCCGGCGTAGAGACTCGCCAGGATCCCGACATAGGCCGTGAGCCCACGGTCGGCGAGCACGCCTACCCGCGCCGGCATCCCACCGGAGGCCTTCAGGAGAAGCCCCGCCCATCGCCGGGCCATGGCGTCGAGTTCGGCGTAGCTCCAGCTTTGCTCTTCAAGCAGGAGCGCCGGGCAGTCCGGAACCTGGGCAACGCTCCAGAGGAACGTGTCCCGGAGCGTGGCGGGCGGCTCTATCACCGGCAGGCGAAAGGCATTGGTATCTCGCATCGACATCTGCCCATCCATTCAGGGACGAAAAGGCCATCGCGCGCCAGCGCGGGCGGGACGACGTTGACGGTTTGGACGACGAACGGTGCTCAGCCGATCCGGCGAGTGAGGCTCATCGATTTGAGGTTGCAATCGATGGCACGGATCAGGCCCCACTCCTCATGGTACGGCTCCGGGAAGCCAGGAGCGCCGAGCGCGGCATCCGCGTCCCGCGCGTGGATGTAGTCAACCCAATCGTGGGAGTTGGGGTGACGATGGTGGAAGTCGTGACAGGGCGTGTCGCCGACGAGGACACAGACCCTCGCGAGCAGGTGCGCCGCCATCTCCCCGCCCCAGCGCAGCCAAGCCACCCGGGAGCCTGGGGCCGGTGGGGGCGAGGCCAGGAAAACGGCCACGGTGGTGCGGCAGACAAAGCGTTTGTCCCGCGCGAGCATCAACGTCGCGTCGTCCGGGAACCGGTGCTCGGCCGCCAACCGAAGCGTCGCGCTGATATTGTATAGGAGCGTCGCGGGAATTACATAGGCAACGACGAACTCGCGCCAGAGCCCCGCGCGCCCCACGCCCCAGAGCACCAACCCCCAGAACGTGAATGCGAGCAGATTGTGCGGTGTATGCTTCGAACAGAAACATGAGGCCAGCCGGTCCAACAGCCAGCGCAGGTGGAAGAATGGCGAGAGCAGCCCGATCAGCAAACGCCGCCAGAGGTCCCTCTTGGGAAGCCCCGCCGCGAGGTTCGAGTACCCGGTCAGGAACTGGATGGTCTCATCGGAGGCGGTGAGCAGCCGCTCATTGCTGTGGTGGAGCGCGTGATCCTTGCGGTACTGCCAGAACGCCTTGACGACGAGGACGATGGAGATGGTCGTTCCCAGCACGGAATCCCAGCGCGCGTCCTTGAAGACGTTCCGGTGGGAGCAATGATGCATGATCACCACCTGGAGCTTCCGGACACACGAGAGCGTCATGGCCCAGCCGATGGGAATGGCCCAATAGGCGCCGGCCCGCAGCGACACCGCGGAGATAACCATCCCCGCCAGGAGCAGCAGCCACGCCTGGAGGACATGCCCTCCGGCGGTCCACCGCCGGGGGCGCTCTCCTTGGTATGGCTTTCCTGAGATGAGCGTGATCACCGGCTGGATGAAGCCTGGCAGCGCCTGATGGAGCGCACCGCGCACATCAACCGCATCCTGACTGGGAATGGGCTGCTCCACTTCTCCCAGTCCAGTCGGCACGGACTGCGTGGAAGTCGGCGAGCCATCACTACTCTCTTTGAGCGATGACACCAAACGCATCACGAGCCCACTCCTGAAGGGATTGCGGTCTCACGGCCTAAAAAGGGGCCGGAAACGCCATCCACATGGTTCGTTGAGCATGGACATGGCCACACATAACTCGCCCCCTGAATCCTTCTCGTGTCGGCCCCTCCGGCCCGAGTCATGAACAGGAATAAACTGACCCTGCGGGACCGTCAAGAGTCTACCAATGGGCGCCAAAGTCGTTGCGCCGCGACAGGTATTTCCCGGGGCCGGGCAGAAGCCATCAAAAAGTGATTGACTGACTTGTTCGAACCTCTGACGTCTGCCATCCAGGCAAGGCATCCGATGTTACGGAACGCGGGACAGCGGCTGGAGCAGGGCTGCTGCCATTCATCACCGCCCTGTTCATTCCTACCTCAGGATTACGTCTGGAGCATGAATGCTGAAGGATCTCCTCATTGTAACCGTTCACCGTCCTGGGCTTGGTTGGTGGGCCTGCTGAGTGGTGGACGGTGGGCAGGCGGGCGCTCGACGGTGGCCGGCTGGGCGTGGGACACCTCCACTCGTGGCGGAGCTCGACCCCAAGGACGCGCTCATCGCGGCGCAGCAGGTGCGCATCAGGGAGCTCGAGGCGCAGGTGGCCGCGCGCGATGCGGTCATCGCCATGCTGATAGAGAAGGTGGAGGCGCTCACCGCGCGCGTGGCGGAATTGGAGGCGCGGCTCAACCAGAACTCGAGCAACTCCTCCAAGCCGCCCTCCTCCGACGCGCCGGGCACCGCACGCAGCCAGAAGAAGAAGCCCACGGGCCGCCGTGCCGGAGGGCAGCCCGGGCACAAGAAGCACGAGCGCGCCCTGCTGCCGCCCGAGGCCGTGCAGCACTTCGTCGACCTGGTGCCCCGCACCTGCCGCGGCTGCAAGGGCCGCCTGCGAGGCCACGAGGCCGAGCCCAGGCGCCACCAGGTGGTGGAGGTGCCGCCCCTCTGCGCTGTCGTCACCGAGTACCGCTGCCACGCGCTCAAGTGTCCGGATTGCGGCGTGGTGACGCGCGAAGAGGTGCCCGCGCACGCCCGGAGCGCCTTCGGCGACCGCCTCGCCGCGCTCGCCTCGCTGCTGGTGGGCAAGTACCGCCTCTCCAAGCGGCTGGTGCAGGACGCGCTCTGCGACGTGCTCGGCGTCGAGGTATCCTTGGGCAGCGTGGCGAACCTTGAGGCCGAAGTCTCCGAGGCGCTCGCCCCCTCCCACGCCGAGGCGCTCGGGCATGTTCGCGCGGCGAGTGCCGCGAACGCGGACGAGACGGGCTTCTTCGAGGGGCGTGAGGACGGCCGCGCCGCACGCGCCTGGCTGTGGGTGGTGGCTACCTCGCTCGTCGTCGTCTTCCACATCGCCAGGAGCCGCGGCGCCAAGGTGGCCCGCCACCTGCTCGGCAAGGACTTCGCGGGCTTCCTCACCACCGACAGGTGGGCTGCCTACGCGTGGCTGGACGCGGGCCTGCGGCAGCTGTGCTGGGCTCACCTGACGCGAGACTTCCAGGGCTTCATCGACCGCGGAGGCCGGGGCAGCGTCATCGGCGAGGAGCTGATGCGCGAGAGCAACCGCTTCTTCCGCTGGCTCGGGCAGGTCCGAGACGGGACGATGAAACGCGCGGACTTCGAGAGGCGCATGCGCAAGGTGGAGCGCAGGGTCGGCCGACTCCTGCGAGAGGCCGCGGTGCGCGCGGAGAAGAAGACCGCTGGCATGGCCCGCGAGATTCTCCATTGGGAGAAGTGCCTGTGGACCTTCGTGGACGTGCCGCACCTCGAGCCGACAAACAACTTCGGTGAGCGCAGCATCCGCCCGCTGGTGATGTACAGGAAGACCTCGTTCGGCACGCAGGGGCCGGAGGGCAGCCGCTTCGTCGAGCGCGTCTTCACCGCCACCACGAGCCTCAAGCTGCAGGGCCGTGACGTGCTCGGCTTCCTCACCGACACCGTCGCAGCGCACCGGCGCGGACACCAAGGGCCGTCGCTCCTACCCCACGCCGACGCGCCTCAGCTCGCACTCGTCAGCTGAGTCGGTGAACGGTTACTCCTCATTTAGCGAGTTGATCAGCACACGCTTGCTTGGCCGCAACGTGCGAAGGTGCTGGCACCCGCGCCAAGAGGAGGCCACCATGACGCGCAAGGTGGCCATTGACGAAGAGCAGGTGCGGGCGTTTCTGACGGAGGTGTTTGAGGACGACCTGCACGTCAAACGAATCCTGTCCCTGTCGCACGCGACGCTGGGGGCGTTGCAGGCGGCGAGCCTGTCCGTGGCGGCCATTGGCAAGGCCATGGCGTGGGCGAGAGGAGAGGACGTCA
>NZ_JAYESI010000051.1:0-34261 GCF_041903675.1 Corallococcus sp. RDP092CA
TCAGGAGGTGCTCGACCTCCGTGCCCTGGTGCTCTCCGCGCGCTGGGACGCCGCCATGGCTCTCACGCTCGCCCCCCTGCGTGCTCAGGTCCACCGGACTGCGTGATCAGGATGGGAGCCAGACCCGCGGAGACCTTCCCCGCCCGCCTCAACCCCAACTGCGTGTACTGCGACCACCGCCGCACCTGCCCCGCCTACGCCCGGGCGCTGGTGGGCCAGCGCGGCGTCGTCTGCGAGGACACCTCGGACTTGGAGTCCGTCGCCCGCGAGCGCCAGGAAGTCGCCCACCTCGCGAAGATTCTCGGCGCGCGCAAGGCGGAGCTGGAGGACGTCCTCCGCGCCCACCTCGCCGAGAAGGACGAGCTCGTCCTCGCCGGCACGCGCTACCGCATGTTCAATGCAACAAGCCTCGACTACCCGCTGGAGCCCACCGTCGCGGTGCTGGCTCGCGCCACCGGCCTCTCCCGTGAGGAGCTGGTGCAGCGCCTCGCCAGCGTCGAGAAGAAGGCCCTCGACGCGCTGCTGAAGGACGCGGGCAAACGCCTGGGCACCGCGCGCGTCGCGCTCCTGAAGGCCGAGCTGGACTCCCTCGCCGCCAAACACCACTCGCCCCGCTTCTGGGCCAAGGAGGTCGCGTAGTGCTGCTCGCTCATCCTGCTTCCGACACCACCCCTGTCTCTGCCCTTCCCCCGTCGCTCTTCCCCAGCCTCCCCCCGCACCTGCGGACGCTCGCCTTCATTGACTTGGAGACGACGGGGTTGGATGCCTCCCGTCACGAGGTGCTGGAGGTGGCGGTGCTCCGCGTCGACGCCCGCAGCCTCAAGGTGCTGGCGGAGTACGAGGCCCGCGTTCAGCCCACCCGGCTGGCCGATGCCGACCCCAATGCCCTGGCCGTGTGCGGCTACTCCGACGAGGAGTGGCGAGACGCGCTGCCGCTCCAGGAAGTCTTGGCCACCGTGTCGCCGCTCCTGGCGGGCACCCTCGTGGCCGGCCACAACACCAGCTTCGACTGGGGCTTCCTCGTCGAGTCCTATCGCCGCACCGAGCTGACGCTGCCCAGCGTCGACTACCACCGCCTCGACACCGCCAGCCTCGCGTGGCCGCTGCTTGCCACGGGCGAGGTGGAGTCCCTCTCCCTCAACGCCCTGGCCAGACGCTTCGGCCTCCACCGGCCGACGCCGCACAGGGCCATGGCGGACGCTCGCTGCGCGCTGGAGGTAGCCCGCTGCCTCGCCGTGCGCATGGCCCGTGGTGGGCACATGGAGCGGCTGCTGGAGGAGTCGGGAGGTGTCTCGTGAGCGGCGCATCCTCTCGTCGCAAGGGTGCCGATTGGGAGCGCGCCCTCGTCCACCGCTTCCGCGACGCCATGCCCGACGCTCTCATCCGCCGCGGCCTCCAGTACCGCAGTGGTGAAGAGGTACCGGACGTCGAGGTGCCTTGCTTCTGGGTGGAATCGAAAGCGCACCAACGCACCAACGTCCGGGAGGCCATGCGCCAGGCGGTGGAGACGTGCCCGCCGGGCCGCTGGCCGCTCGCCGTGTGCAAGGACGACGGGCAGCCGCCCCTCGTCACCATGCCGCTGGACGACTTCCTCGAGCTGGTGCGCGAGTGGTGGGAGGCCCGTCCTCGGTGAGTGACTTCTTCGGCCACCTCCTGGGCCTCTTGCGTGTGGAGGCGCTCGCCCCACGACACGAGGCCGTCTTCGCGGCTGCGCGCACGAGGCAGCCGGCCTTCGCGCGCCATGCCACGCTCGAAGCGGTGCTGGCCACGTTGGATGACGCGCGCGAGGAGACGTACCCAGAGCGGGAAGCCCTCACCCGGGCCCTGGTGGCCGAAATTCAGGCCTCCTCCAGCCCCGCTTGGACGGCGGCCCTCGCCTCCGCCTACGCCCCCATGCTGACGCGCCTGCGCCGCCGCCTCCACAGCAACGGCGTGCCCAAGGAGGACCTGGACCAGCTCGTCCTCGCCACCTTCCTCTCCGTCGCACGCAACTTCCCCCTCCCCCGCTGGCGGGATTGGACGGCAGTCCGGCTGCGCCAGCAGACAGCTCGCGAGGTGTTCCGCTACCTCCGCAAGGAGCGCGCGGAGCAGCACGACAAGTACACGCCCCAGCAGCTCGCGGCGTGGCTGCCCGACTCACGCCCCGCCGCGCCAGTGGAGCGCGTCCGACGGCCCAGCGTCCGCCGCAGCTTCGTGAAGCGCGATGCCGTGCTGGTACACCTCGCCCAGGCCACCCTGCCTCGCAGCGACGTCGAAGTCCTCATGGCCACCGTCGTCCGACGAGAGAAGCTGCGCGCCTACGTCAGCCGCCTCGTCGACGGCGACACCACCGACGTCGAGCGGGTGTACCAGCGCCTGAAGCGCCAGCGCACGCGGCTGATGCAGCGCCTGCGCACCCAGGACGTGGACGCCGCAGCACCGCCCCCCGGAGGCTGCTGAGGGACAGCCATGGCGAAGAAGAAGCCCTTCAAGAAGCTGGGGCGCCCCACCAAGGCCGAAGGCCCTCGGTTTCCCACGGACACCGTGGACCGACTCCTCGTCGAGGGCGAAGAAGTGCCTTCCTCACGGGGCTATGTGAAGAGGCGCTTCCCCTCCCTGCGCGAGTTGGCGAAGCGCTTCGGCGTCGCCCACAGCGCCATTGCCCGCTATGCCGAGCACCACGACTGCCTCGGACGCCGCAGGCACCTCCTCGCGGGCACCGCACGCGCCATGCTGGTGCGTGCCGAAGCACCTCCTCCTCCGAGGCCCGCGAAGCTCGCGCCGCCCCCACCTGCCGACGCGCTTCCTCCTCCTCCGCCCGCTCCTGCCCAAGCGCTACCTCCTCCCGCGCCTGCAGAGGCGCCTCCTCCTCCAACGTCCGCGCCCCCCGAAGCGCCACCGCCCCCGCCGCCGGCCGCGCCGCGCAAGTTGGGCCGCCCCCTCAAGTCCGAGGAGCCCGCCCTCCCGCGCCAGGAGTTGGACCGCGCCCTCGTCTTCGGCGACGTGAAGACGCTCCCCGACGGCTCCACCATGACGTCCTACGCCTCGTACCGCGAGTTGGCCGAGCGCTTCGGCGTCGCCACTTCCCTCATCGCCAACTACTCCAGGGAGCACAACTGCCTGCGCCGCCGCGAGGAGGCGAAAGTCCGCATCGCTACCAAGGCGGACCAAAAGCTGATTGAGCTGCGCGCCACCGCCATCGCCGTCTCCAAGGACGACGCCCTGAAGATGATTGACGGCTACCTCCTCGGCTTCGAGGAGGCCCTCGCCGAAGGCCGCGTGCGCGTCGACAACCCCACCGACTTCAACACCCTCGTGAGACTCAAGGAGTACCTCATGGGCGGCGCCGACTCGCGCCAGGAGCTGCACGCCAGCTTCTCTCTGGAGGGCCTCCAGGCCCGACATGCCCAGGCGCTGCGCGCTGCGCGCGAAACAACGCCCGCCGAGCGCGGCGAGGTGGATGCGGAGGTGGTGGAGAGCGACGACGCGGCGCAGGCGGACACCCCCTCCATCGAAGGCGAGCGACTCGCTCCCCACCCACCGGAATGAGCACGCCCACGGCGACTACTTCGTGGTGTACCCCCCGTTGACGAGAATCGTCTGGCCCGTCATCCACCACCCCTCCGTGACGAGGAAACGGATGAAGGGGACGATGTCCTTGATGTCGGTGAGGCCCGTCTTGGAGAACTTCGAGAGCGCCGCCGCCGTCTTGTGGTAGGCGACCGCGTCCTCCCCCTCCGCTGGGTAGAAGAAGGGCGTGTCCATGGGGCCTGGGCCTACCGCCGTCACGGAGATGCCCCGCTCGCCAAACTCCTTCGAAGCCGCGCGGGTGAAGTGCTCGACGGGGGCCTTCATCCCGGCATAGCTCGCGTAGAAGGGCGTGTACGCACCCAGCAGGGACGTGACGAGCGTGCAGATTTTGCCGTTGTCGTTGAGGTGCTTCCCCGCCTCCTTGAGGAAGAAGAAGGCCGTCTTGGCATTCACCGCGCTCATCTCGTCGAACTCCGCCTCGCTCGTCTCGACGATGGGCTTCTTCAGCACCTTCCCGACGGTATTGATGGCGATGTCCGGCCTTCCCACCGCGGCAATCGCATCCGCGAAGAGCTTCTCCATCCCCCGGGCGCTCGTCAGCTCCCCTTGAAGGGCCACCCCCTTGGCCCCCGCGGCCTTGATGGCGCCCAGCGTCTCCTCGGCGGCATTCTTCGCGCTCGCGCCGTGGTAGTGAATCACCACCGCCTTGGCCCCGTGCTGGGCCATGTCGCGGGCGAGCAGCCCGCCCAGGTTCTTCGCACCACCGGCGATGAGGACGCTCTTCCCTTCGAGACTGTGGACGCTCATGGATTGGCCTTTCTCCGGCGGGCGCCCTGCCATTCGGACGACAGGGTGTGATGAGGGCACGCCTCAATCACCGCCGCGAGCCTCCGTGCTTCGCCCCACTGCTTCAATGCGATGGGCGAGCGAGATAGACGTCCTTCGGCTGACAAGGCCTCTTTCTTCTCCCGCCCCCACCGACCCCGACTGAGAGCGCCCTCCGGTAAGTGAACGGACACTTTTTGCGTTCAGTTTCGCCGTTCACTTTCACGTCGCCAGACCGCGCCCGTTCACTTTCCCCCTGGGAGCTCCACCTGGCGCGCGGATGCACACGCCTGGCGCCACAGCCTCCGTAGTTTCGCGGGGTTAGGGCGAACAGCCACCAGGTCCTCGAGCGCCGCGGTATCGCTCCGGGCCATAACTCGGGCCCGGAAGCACACTCCGTCCAGCGGGCCGGACGCCTGCGCGCCGTTCACTTCCCCGGCCCGTCTGCCCGTTCCCCGCCAAAGCCCCGCTGGCCGCCACGTGGCCCACCTGGCGCGCGCCCCCGGGCAACCCCGCGCGCCGCGCCTGTCGCCGCGTGGCACCCCTTTCGTGCGCGCGTGTCCCCCAACGCTTCGGGCCGCAGGCCTTTGTCCTCCTCGTGAGCCCCACGCCTCCCCGAGCTGCCCTCCGCGCCCCCACACTCCGCCCCGCGCGCACCTGGGCGCGCGTGCCGTTACCAGGGCCGAGCCGAATGGCCGAAAATGCGTAAAGGCGGCCATTCGGCGTCACCGCCCCCACGCTGTTTCGCGCGCTTACGAGGCCTCCTGACGGGCCGAAGCGCCGAGGCCGATTGCCGCTTTCCGCAGGTTGGCGCCACCCGCCGCGCGCCCTCGCGGCTCAGCTCCTCCCCGCCACCTTCACCGCCTGCCCCGGCAGGGCGCAACCATGCCTACCGACGACGCCAGCACGCCTACCCCGCCTACCCCAGACGCCAGGGTGGGGGGTGGTGTGTTTTTTCGTGCGGGCCTCGCCGCCGGGGCGTGTACCTGGGGCCCTTTTCGAGAGGCTCAGGTTCGAAAAAGTGAACACCCCGCACCCGTTCATTTGCACCCGGTAAGTGAACGCCTCGCGCTGTTCACTTTCGCCGGCTGCGCCTGCGCCTGGGGCAGTCCGCGCGGGCCCCGAGCACGGCCACCCCTCACCGCCTCCGCGCGGCACCACGGCCCAACCAGGGGCTCTCGCGGGCGCTCAGCGCGGAGGCGGCGTGCCCCATCAGCAGGGCAAGTCGTTCGTCACGCGCACCAGCTCGTCGTCCGAGGGGTGCGTGTAGATGACGGTGGAGTCGATGCTTCGCTGCCTCGCGAACTTCTGAGTGAGGCGGATGTCCTTCGTCCGTCGGTACACCCCGGTGCATGCGGTGTGGCGCACGGCGTGGAAGTTCAGGTGCCGCTCCAGGCCCGCGCGCTGCTGCCACACCGCGAAGCCGTGGCGCACCTGCCGCGTGGACAAGCGCAGGCCCTTGCGGCTCAGGAAGAGCGGTGCCTGGGGCCCCACGTCGTGCCCCTGCGCGCGCTTCAGGCGCAGCAGCTTCTCCAGCTTCGCGCGCACGGTGTCCGAGAGGACAACCTCCTGGGGGCGCGGGTGCCGGCGGCTGCCCTTGAAGACGTGCAGCAGCACGTGCCGGCGTGCGCGCCCGCGCTCGTCGAAGATGTCCCCGACGTTGAGGGCCACCAGCTCGTGCTCACGCAGGCCCGAGGCCAGCGCGAGGCTGTAGAGGCAGTGGTCCCTGAATCCATCCTTGTGCTCCCCTGTGGCGCGCAGCAGCCGCGCAACCTCCTTCTCCGTGAGAGTGCGGGGTGCTCGGACGACAGCGGCATAGGCAGACATGGCGACTCCTTGGTGAAGAGGACGCGGCCATACGCGCTCTGTCGCCCCCACAAGACAAGTCATTAACCCCGCTGCGCATTCTTGAGCCGGGCCCGCGCGGCCTCGGCCTTTCCCTGAGAGGAGTCGCTGTGCATCCGCTGGCCCATTTCAACTTCGAGGCACACCGCAAGACGGGCAGCCACACGGTGTCAGGTGCTCCGTCAACACAGCCACGCCTGGCCCCCGTCTCACCGCTCCAGGACCTGGTGCTGGCCCACCTGGAAGTGGCCAGGACGCTCGCTTCGTTCATCCCGGGCCTCACACCGGAGCTGGCAGCGGACCGCGCGCTCGACGCCATCCACATGGACACGGGGCTGACGATGGAGCCCCATCGCAGGGGGCTGTCTGCCGCCCCCAAGCCACCCGCGCGCATCACCGCCGCGCAGCTCGGCCAGAAGGCGGGGCTGTCCGTCCACACGATGAACCTCCGCCTGGAGGCGTGCGGCCTCCAGCGGCGCAACGAGCACGACGAGTGGGAGCTGACGGACGCGGGCCAGGACTACGCCGAGGCCGTCCCCTGCCCCCTCCAGGACCATTCCGCCCACCAGCTCCTCTGGCAGCCCGAGGTGCTCGGCGTCCTGGAGGATGCCGCGCGTTCCTCGTCGATGACCGTCGGCCTCAGCTGAAGGAGGACACCGTGACGCTCGGCATCGTCAAGCGCACCGAGGACGACCTCACCCAGTGGCTCGCCACCGAGGCGGGCTTCATCTCCGGCCTGTGCCACTACGACAGCGAGCCGGTGGTGCTGGAGCCCTACCAGCAGGCACTGCTGGACAACCGCTCCCGCTTCCGCTGGGTGGCGAAGAGCCGCCAGGTGGGCTTCTCCTTCCTCTTCGCCCTCGAGGCCCTCGCCCGCTGCCACCTGCGCGACGGCCACACGGCGGTGTTCGTCTCCTACAACCTGTCGGACGCCGTCGAGAAGGTGCTCATCGCCCGGCAGGTGTACGAGGAGCTGCCGACAGCCTTCCAGAAGAAGCTCGTGACGGATGCGAAGACGGAGCTGGCCTTCGAGTCCAACGCCAAGGGCCGGCGCCTCTCCCGAATCATCTCCGTGCCCTCCAAGCCTCCGCGCGGCAAGCGCGGCGACGCGTACCTCGACGAGCTGGCCCACTACGTGAACGACCGCGAGGTCTACACGGGCAGCACCGCGCTCATCCTCCGCTCGCACGGGCAGCTCACCGGCTGCAGCACCCCGCTGGGCCGGCGCGGCATCTTCTGGGAAATCGCCTCGCAGGAGCTGCGCAAGTACCCGCACCACACGCGCCAGCAGGTGCCCTGGTGGCTGTGCCGTTTCTTCTCCCTCGACGTGCGGCGCGCCTCGGTGGAGGCCCCCTTCATGTCCACCGAGGAGCGCGTCGCGCGCTTCGGGCGCCCCGTCCTCACCGAGCAGTTCGACTCCCTGCCGCAGGAGGACTTCCAGCAGGAGTTCGAATGCCTTTTACGTCGACGAGTCCTACAGCTTCCTCCCCTACGAGCTCATCCTCCCGTGCACCACTGACGAACTGCCGCTGGCCCAGGACGCCTCCGATGTGCCCGTACCCCAGGGGCGCCTGGTCGCGGGCTTCGACGTGGGCCGCACGCGAGACCGCTCCGAGTTGGCCGTCTTCGAAGAGGTGGAGGGCCGCTTCACCTGCCGCATGTTGAAGAGCTTCGAGGGCGTGCCCTTCGCGGAGCAGGAAGCCCACCTCCGTCGACTCCTGTCCGTCCTGCCCGTGGCGCGCCTCAGCGTTGATAAGAGCGGCATCGGCATGAACCTCGCGGAGAATCTTGCCCGCGACTTCCCCCAGGTGGTGGAGGAGAACTTCACGAACGACTCCAAAGAGAGATGGGCGACCGACTTCAAGATTCTGCTCCAGCGCCGCGACGTCACCCTGCCGCGCCAGCGTGAGCTCGTCGGGCAGATTCACTCCATCAAGCGGCGCGTTCTGCCCTCGGGGAAGGTCTCCTTCGACGCCGAGCGCACCAACCGCGGGCACGCGGACAAGTTCTGGGCCGTCGCCCTGGCGTGCCAGCGCGAGCGGGGGCCCGAGCGACGAGGCACCGGGGAGATTGGTGTGCGGGTTATCGGATGAACCCAACCAAGCCACTGGCCGCGCCCGCGCCAGAAGGGGGCCGGGACAGAGCACGCTAGTCCCTCAGCAGCTTGCGCCCCTTTCCACTCAACTACGCGCGATGCTGCAATCGGAGTGCACGGTAGCGCGCAGCGAGCGTCGTCACCAGCGGCATCCTTCTTGGCCGGTCACCAGACGAGGGTGGCACGCACGAGGCGCCGCTGGCTCACGAGTTTGTGCGTGCCCCTCAACGAAGTTCGAGCGACAGACGGACTGCGCGGTCCGCTCACCATGGGCGCACGGACTTGTAGCTCGTACCAATTCTCATGTTTCGGAGCCGGGACTCGAATCGGGAGCCGGGTTCGTTTCCCTTATACATCCCGAACTTCACCCGAAAATGCTGCGGTGGCCTCTCACCTTCGACGCACGTGTCGCGGTTGAAGTAGCCAAACGACGCATTGACGACGATGGGATCTGGACTTCGGTCTACCCAGACCTTCACCTCGCCTTCGCCCCCCCTCGGCCACACGACGTAGCTGATGATGAACGTGTGCCAGACCCCAGGCTTCAACGTGGTGCTTCCAAAGGAGTTCTCGCTGAAGTCACCTCGGGTTAGAAAGTTGATAGTGTGGCCATTGCCCTTGCCGCGGGAGACCCGCACGCCGCCGATAGGCGAGGCCGGCGAGCATTGCCAAAGCTGCATCAGATAGAAGTAGTCGTTGGTGTCGTCGGTTCCCGAAGGAATCATCAACTCGAAGCCCACATAGACGCGCTGGCCGAACGGAAAGTACTCCTGATTCACCATCAGTTCCGTACGGTCTTTCGCTGCGCTGACGTTTGGGTCTGTCCTGAATCGCAAGTAGCGGTTGCCCGTCGTCCCCACGACTTGCGGCGGAAGGCCGGCGCCTTCGCACTTGCCCAAGAACCTTTGTCCCTCCTCGATGAGGTTCCCCCCCTGCCCGGGGCTAGGCGAACACTTTCCTGGCGCCTCTATCGACGAGGTCGCGCTGCTCTGGACGGCGATTTTGTACACGCTCGGTAGCAACGCAGAGGAGGTACTCACGGTATCTTCCTCGTCGTCGAGCCCATCCTCGAAACCACATCCGAAGCAAGCAAGCGTCGCCACGGCCATGGCGAAGAGAGCGCCCGCGTTGAATACGCGCGTTGTCATAGGCGGCACGTAAGCATGTAGCGCCCCCTCGAAGTCAAGACACGAACACGCACAGAGAATAGCTGGGTGCGTGGACGCTCGGTCCAGGCAGTCAATCGGCGCTCGCGAGGCGGGCTTCGAGTTTCTCGGCTCGACGCGCCATGGGCGTCTGCCAGCTGCGGAACGGATGTGGTCGCTTGCCACGAAGTGCTCGAGCCAGGTCGCGATGGCAGAGCGCAGCTGCTCAGCGCTGTCCCCGTCTTGAAGCTACCTGAGTTCCTCCTTGAGGGTGTGGAGGAAGCACTCGACGAGGGCTTCTCCCGCCGGGCGGGTTCGTCGGCGTGCCGAACATCGATGTTGACGGCACGTGGGACGTCGAGCTGGCGACCTCGACGCACGTCGTGAGGTAGTGAACTGCGGCACCGAGGGAGGAGGCTCGAACGAGACCTTCGCCCTCAGCTCGCACTACTCGCCATCGGCCACTCGCGCTCAATGGCCCCGAAAGCAAGGGCGCTGGTAACACGAACATCCAAGGGCTCAACGCCTCGCTGCCGTTCGCGCCTTGACCTTCAGCCAGACCTGCCGCCGGAAGGGGTACGTCGAGCAGATGCGGCGCCACGTCCACACCTCGCTCCGCGTCCACCACTGCGCAGGCGGCTGGAGGCCGACGTCCCGCAGGTTGCCGAGACCACGGTAGCCAACGCCGTCGAGCCCGAAGGCGGCGTTGGACTCCAGCACCAGCACCTTGTCCGTCTCCGCGTGGTGGTCCACGGCAAGGAAGGTGTGCCCCGAGCCCCATTGGCTGCGCCACCCTTGGATGAGTGTCCAAGGGTGGGGCGGCACATCCGCCGATGGCGCCGGCAGGGCCATGCCGGACTCGATGGCGGCCGTCACCGGGGAGAAGTAGTCGGTCGTGGAGGCGATCATCATCTGCCGGTGGCGGCGCATGTCCCACGAGAAAGCCGCGCCGTGCGCCTCGGAGAAAGCCTTGACCAACAAGCCTTCGACGAAGGTGCAGCAGTTGTTCAACCGCGGCGGCGCCAACGGGACACGGACGCCGGGCAGCGCCCACGGGTAGTACGCCCGGCTCACGTCGTACCTGTAGTCGAGGAACGCCCCCAGGAGCGCGAAGAGACGCTCCTCCGAGACGGCCAGCGGCTCATTGGCGAACGACAGCCGGGCCATGGCAGGCGCGCGCTCCTGGGAGACGAGCGTCGCG
This sequence comes from Corallococcus sp. RDP092CA, assembly GCF_041903675.1. Taxonomy (NCBI): domain Bacteria; kingdom Pseudomonadati; phylum Myxococcota; class Myxococcia; order Myxococcales; family Myxococcaceae; genus Corallococcus; species Corallococcus sp. RDP092CA. Next base: position 10,622 of record NZ_JAYESI010000051.1, read on the forward strand.
TAGCGCTGCGTGCGCCAGCGCGTACACACCCAGGTATCGAGCGCGCCGAGCTTCGACACCAGCAGCCGGGCGTAGTCGGTGTCGGGCGTGGGGTGGTTGGCCTGCTCCTCGAGCACGAGGTGGTCCCCCGCCTCGACGTAGCCTCCGGGCTGCGTGCTCGTGTCCGGCAGCGCGAAGCCACGCAGGCGCGCGGGCAATCTCGCGACACGGTAGGTGTCCATGGTGTCTCCTCCGCGTTGAAGAGGGCTTCAACGTGTTCGTCAGGGACGGCGCCGCAGCGCCCTCCCTGGCGTGTCGCAGTTCGTCTCGACACACCCCCAAAGCACTCCCACCCGATGTCCCCGAAATTGGGCCCGAGGCCTTTGTCCTTGCTGGAGGTGAGGCGCGCGGCCCCCCCCAACGCCCTCGCACGTCGAGGGCGCCCCTCCCACCGCGCGCCTTGCCTCCACTTCGTGTGGGAGGCCCGTGTGCAGCGCGACGTCAAAGTCTTCGTCCTCTCCTCCGGCTCGGGCGGCACGCCACACCCTGGGCCGAACTTCACCGTCGAAGCCTCCACCCTCGACGGACTGCTGGAGGCAGTCCACATGGAGATTGCGGCTCGCGGGCAGCGCGTGCGCGCCGTCTCTCACACGCCCACGGGCCTCCTGGCCTATGTGGAGGACCGTCCGTGACGGTGCCTGCCGAAGTCCACCAGGCCGAGGAGCGCCTCCAGTCGATTCTCAAGGCGGTGGTGGTGGGCGCCCGCGTCGACGAGCCCGCCAGCCGCCCCGGTGGAGAGGACGCCCTGGCCTTCAGCGAGGCCGGCGCCCTCCAACCCCCGTATGAGCCGGAGGCGCTCTGCCTCCTCGTCGAGCACTCCAATTCGCTGAGGCAGAACGTCGATGCCTACGCCACGAATATCGACGGCTTCGGCTTCCGCTTCGAGCCGGCCATCGACTTCGACGCCGACGGAGCGCAGCAGAAGGTGGCCGACGCCATGGCCCTGGAACGAGCCGCTGCCCATGACGCGGGCACGCTGCCGCCGGGGACACCCCTGCGCCCCACGGACGAGGACGTCGCGGCTCACGCGGAGGAGGTGCGTCAGCAGGCCCGAGTGGAGAAGGCTCGCCTGGAGTCCTTCTTCGACTTCTGCTGCTTCGACTCCAGCTTCGTCGAGCTGCGCCGCCGCACCCGCCATGACTTGGAGGTGACGGGCAACGCGTACTGGGAGGTGCTGCGCGACGGCAAGGGCGACATCGCCCGCTTCGTCTACGTCCCCTCGTACACGGTGCGCCTGCTCCCCTTGGACAAGGAGGCCGTCGAGGTGCGCGAGCGCGTGCGCATCTCCGCCGTCAGCTTCGACACCGTCACCACCCGCCGACGCCTGCGTCGCTACATTCAGGTGCAGGGCAGCGAGCGGGTGTACTTCAAGTCCTTCGGGGACTCGCGCGTCATCTCCCGCCTCACCGGCCGCGCCTTCAAGGACGTCGCCGCCCTCAAGGCCGCGGACGCCTCCGACGGTCCCTCCACGGAGCTCATCCACTTCGCCATCCACTCGCCGCGCTCTCCCTACGGCATTCCGCGCTGGGTGGGCACCCTGCTGTCCGTCCTCGGCTCCCGGCAGATGGAGGAGGTCAATTACCTCTACTTCAACAACAAGTCCGTCCCGCCCCTGGCGCTGCTCGTCTCGGGCGGAAGGCTCTCCGACGCGTCAGTCCCGAGAATCGAGCGCTTCATCGAGGAGAACCTCAAGGGCAAGGCCAACTTCCACAAAATTCTCATCCTCGAGGCGGACGGCACCGGCGACGGAGGCCGCGCGAAGATTGAGCTGCGCCCCCTGACGGACGCACAGCAGCAGGATGCTCTCTTCCAGGCCTACGACGCGCGCAACATCGACAAGGTGGGCAGCGCGTTCCGCCTGCCGCCGCTGCTGCGCGGCGACGGGCGTGACTTCAACCGCTCGGTGGCGGAGGCGCAGCTGCGCTTCGCCGAGGACCAGGTCTTCCAACCCGAGCGCGACGAGTTCGACTTCCTTCTCCGAACTGCGCCACCTCCGTGGGTGCTTCCAGAGCTCCTCGCGCGAACGCCATCCTGCGCTCGGCAAGCCGCTGCTCTTCGGCCGCCAACTCCTCACGGAGCGACAGCAGGAACTTCGCGTCCTTCAGCAGCGCGACCCGATGCTCGGCGGTCTTCGCTGTCTCCTCGGCTGGCTCCGCTACATTTTCCCGAGCGACACCTTGCGTCTGAAATGTTGCGCGACACATTTCAAACCAGCTCCAGCGACTTGACGCCGCAGAAAGACAAGGACTCGCTGCTGGGCGAGGCGAAACGCCTCTTGGGGCTGCGAGAAGAGCTTCGGGCTGAGGAGGAGCGCCTGGCCCAAGGACGCCTGGCGCTGGCCCGCAGGTACATGGAGGACACCGAGCACATCCCCGTCCCCCGCGAGGAGTTCGACACCTGGTTCTCGGGGCAACCCACATGACGCCTGAGCAGCTTCAGCGCGCGTGGGTGCTCCAGGCCCAGGCAGACGCCGAGCGCGGTGTCCTGGAGTGCCGGATGTGTCGAAGGCGTGGCCCGCTGGAGGAGGCGACGACGCTGTGGCGCAACGGCCTCCTCGTCTTCGCGCTGTGTGACAGGTGCGCGGCCAGCCACGACGTCGTCTTCTCCCCCACCCCGGCTGGCGTCGAGATGCGCGTCAGGCGCCGCAGTTCCGTGGGGCTGGTGACGCAGGAGGTGCCCCATGTGCACAGCTCCCGCTGACAGCCTCCTCCTCATCCACGAAGTGCGGGCGGTGGCGAACAGCCTCGCGGGGGACGTCCTCCGGCTGCCGGTGGCCAAGGCCCTGGACGTAGGCACCGCTGCAGGCATGGAGCGCGCCGTGGCCCTGCTTACCGCGCGCCTTCGCCGCGCCGTCGGGCGCGCGGACGTGGACGCCATGCGAGAGGCGGTGGCCGTCCTCGACGTGGATTGGAGGAAGACGACAGCCGCCCAGCGCAGGCGCCTCGTCGCCGAGTACCAGCCGAAGGTGACGAAGGCGACCGCGTGCCTGCTCGACGATTGGGAGCGGCTCGTCACCTACTACCGCTTCCCCAAGGAGCACTGGAAGCACCCGCGCACCACCAACATCATCGAGAGCCCCTTCGCCTCGCTTCGGCTGCGCACCGATGCGGCCAAGCGCTTCCGCAAGGTGGAGAACGCCACCCTACTACTCTGGAAGCTGCTGCTCGTCGCCCAGAAGAGCTTCCGCAAACTCGACGCCGCCGAGCACCTCCGAAACGTACTCGCCGGCCGCACCTACGAGGACGGCAACCTCGTCATGCTACCGCAGGGAACTCGTCGCGCCGCCTGACGCGTTTCCACACCACTTGACACGACCTCGACGAACTCGGGGTTTTGTACTCATCGGTTGAGTGTGCCGCCGCGTTTTTAGTGTTTCTCGTTCCATCCGCAGCTGGCGCACCTCGCGGCGCAGTTGGGCCAGTTCTGCCTTCTCACCCGTCGTCAGCACCCCGCTCGGCCCCTGGCCCGCATCCGTTCGGGCCTGCCTTGCCCAAGTTTCCAGGGCGCTACGCGTCAGGTCCAAGTCCTTGTCCTTGACCACCTGCGCCCGGGATTTGCCTTCCTCCAGCACCAGTTCACCGCCCGGGCTTTGAACTCCGGCGTGTACTTCCTGCGCTCTCTTCTCGGCATCGTCGTGGACATCCTTCGGCTACCTCACCTCCGGTGTCCCCCCGGGAGGCTCACTTTCTTCACTCCCACCCTGTTGGACACCGTATCCGCATCTTCGTTGGTGTCCACTGAAGCGGAGCATGCCCAGAGCCTGGCGTCCGTGAGGAACGGCGCCGCGTCCTTCCGGAACGCAACCGGGAGGCGGCGCGGATGGGCTCCTGGGGCACGGGGGTGGGGCGCGTGGCTTGCATTGGGGCGGCGCATTCCTCCTGCTCCAGAGGCAAGGCCCATGGCTCCTTCCACTTTGCCCGCGCCCGGTTCTCAGCTCCCCCCCTATCGAGAGGTCTTTGACGCTGGCGCCGCGACCCAGACCGCGGTGCAGGGCCGCCTCCATCAGGGCGCCCGCACCTACCGGCTGCGGGCGAAGGACGCGGACCTTCCGCTCCGCATCACCCTCCTCTTCGACGGGAAGGACAAGCGGGCGCCCTCCCAGCTCCTGGTGGGCCAGGTGCTGGTCCCCACCGCGCATTGGGGCTTCGATCTCCGCGGCGGTACGTTGCACTGGCGCTTCTTGCTGGGACAGGCCACGCACTCAGGGCTGCTCCGGTTCGAGGAGGGCGGCGCCACCGCCACCGGCTTCGTGAGCGAAGGGGGGAAAACGCACCGGGTGACGGCGTCGCTCCCGCCCATCACCTATGAGTGCACGGTCGCGCAGCAGGTGGGGGGCTACGTCACCGGCCAGCCTCCCGCGCTGCAGCTCCACTACGACGCATCCAGCCCGGCGTGGAGCCACGCGACGTGGGTGCCGTCCGCCCTCCAGTTCACCTACCAGATGCGGCAGCAGATCATCGTCGGCCAGGAGTTCTGGGACTTCTACGTCTCATTCAATGACGCCCAGACCGGCGTCACCTGGACGCCGCGCCAAGGCTCCTTCGGTGCCCTGGTCGACGCCAACATGGTCTTCACGCTCTCGGTCGCCTCGGGGCTCGCACCGCCGCCCGACAACCGCCAGGGCCTGACGGATCCAGCTTCGCGAGCCATCACCACCGTCTTCCCCTTCCAGTTCAGCTTCCAGCTCAGCCCCACCGCGATTGATCTCACCGGGACCATGCTCACCGTGGTGGACGCGCAGAACGGCGTGGTGCTCGGCGTCCAGGGCCAGGTGGCGAACCCGTCGGTGGCCGGGTACTACGCGCTCGAAGGCGCCGGGGCCGATGCCTCGTTCGCGGTGCACGAGGGGTTGCTCCACGTCGGTGGAGCGCCGGTGGAAGCCGCGCGGCTGCGGCGCAACGCGCTCTCCTTCAGTGGACTCTCTCCCGCGCAGCAGGCGGCGGGCGGGCTTCCTGCGGAGGGCACGCTGGAGTTCAGCGACGACGGTTCGCGGGTGCGGCTGACCGACGGCGCGTCCGGCACGCGCCTGGGCGCGGATTCGCGCGTCGCACGCCAGTCGTTCTCGGCCGGCACCTCCCCGCTCAACCTCCAGACCCTCGCGCTGATGAACCCCTTCGAGCAGCAGGCCGGTCCGGATGGCACGACGTGGGTGGACGCGGTCCAGCAGGCCTCGATGGCGGACTTCAACCAGATCCTCCTCTACTTCATGGATCCGCAGCTGCGGCAGACCTACTGGAGCCAGAACCAGCCCGCCCTCTCTCCGGCGCTCCAGCGAGTCGCGGCCATGGCTCCGGCGGGGAGTTCCCCGGCGGAGTGGTACGGCTCGCTGTCGGTCTCCTTCCTGACCGACGTGCTCTCGACCTGGGACCAGCCCGGCGCCAACACGCTCAACGCCGCGCGGGCGCAGACCTGGCTCAAGGAGCAGGTCGCGGCAAGTGAGGTGTACCGCGTGCAGGCACCGGCGCTCTACCAGCTCGAATGGGCCAACCGCTTCCCGGCGATCAACGACTTCCTCACGGACCAGCGCCAGAACGCGATGAGCTACACCTCGCTCATCGCGGACGACGCGGCCGCATGGAAGACGGAGCTGGCCCAGGACATCGCCGACCCGGCCTCGCTCCAGGCGATGCAGTCCATGGTGGACAACCTGGCGGCGACCGCGGAGCAGTCAGCGCTCTACTGGGCCTACACGTACTTCCGCTACGCCACCCAGCCGTCGGCCTTCACCGAGCTGGAGCTCTTCAGCATGGACGCGGACGGCTCGGCCTTCATGCGCCGGGTCCAGACGGACATGGCGGTGCTCACCAGCCTGGACTCGAGCAACCTCTTCGCCCAACAGTACGCGGCGGCCGTCAACACGATGCTCTACGGGAACGTGGTGCCGTCGCTGGCGGACTACGGCGGTGGTCCTGGCGGGATGGACGGTGCGGTCGCGCAGGTGCTGCAGGGCATCGCCTCGGATGTCGCGGGGAGCAGCGACCCGGTGCTCGCGAGGATTGGCGACGAGGCGCGGAGCCTGGCCGCGCGGAGCGACCTGCCGGCCCTGGTCGCCAGCGTGCAGGCCGCCGCCGCTGGCTGCGCGGCGGGTGCCGGGTGGTCAACGGCGGCCCCGGCGATGCAAGCGTCGGTGGAGGGCTCGGTCGGAACGCTGGGCTCCCAGTTGCTCTGCTTGTCGCTCGCGGGCCTCAACACCAGCGCAGTCGTCCATGGAGTGGCTGACTTCGCGCCAACCGCGGCCAGTGCGACGGCGGCCGTGTCGCCTGGCACCATCGTCTCGGCCGTCAAGTACACGGTGCAGGTCGCCTACGTGGTCGTGAAGTGGGAGCTGATCTTCGCCAACGCCCTCGACAGCTACGCCACCACCTGGAGCGCGGTGCGAGCGCTCTTCACCACCGAGATGCTCAACGCGGCCAACGCCGCCGTCGACACCGGTCTCACCAAGTGGCTCATTGGCAACCGGGTCATCCCCCAGTCGGAGATGTTCGGCTCGCTGTTCGACGAGGCCGCGGCCCAAGGCGAGACGGTGGTCACCCGCATCTTCGGGCGGAACCTCGACAGCTTCGTCGGGCTCCGGCTGGGCGCGGTGTTCGCGCTCGCCAGCCTGATCGCCGGCGCCTTCGCCCTGGCCAACAGCGCCACGCTGGACGAGGAACTGGTGAGCGCGCTCAGCGTGACCTCGAGCGCGCTCAGCCTGATCGCCACCGCGGGTGGGTGGATCGCCGACGCGTTCGGCGTCACCGAGCTCGGCGGGCTGTCGGTCTCCACCCTCGTCAGCGTGTTCGGAGTCCTGTCCATCCTCGCCGCCGTCGCCGGCGTGGTCCTGCTGATCGTCCAGTGGTGGCAGCAGGCGCGACCGTCGCCGGTGCAGACGTTCGCCACCACCTACGCCCAGCCCGCGGGCTTCTACATGCCCTACGGCAGCGCGATCGACGCGTTCACCGGCTACACACCCCCGGGAGGGCTGGCGCGGCTCGGCGTCTCGCTCGCGGTCCCGGGCGGACAGGGAGCGGTGCTCCGCGTCGGCGGCGACGGCACCCTGGGCAGCGGGCCGCTCGACCACGGCTACGCCACGGTGTTCTTCCCCTCGACGGACGGGGAGGGGCGCTCCCAGCTCGTGGCGCTCGTCGGCGGCGGGGACTCGGCGCGCGCATTCGCGCTCACGGGCTCCGGCGGTGGGGTGTCCTTCCAGCCGATCCTCGCGTCGACCGACCCGGCGGCGGCGACGCAGCTCTGGACCATCACGCTGGTGGGGGACCCCACCTGGGACGGGAAGGCGCCGGAGTCAGGCCCCTTCACGCTCACGCGGGTGGGGACGGACCAGTCGCTGGTCTGGACCGGCCACGGCGTCGCGCTCGGCGCGTCGGGTTCACGGTTCACCCTCCAGCAGCAGCCGATGGTCCCCCTGGGGCTCTCCATGCGCGACGTGACGCTCTACACGTTCTCCCAGGGCGCGAGCTTCATTCCACGCCTGGCGCAGGCGGGGAGCGCTCCCCAGACGTGGGCAATCTCCCCGGCCCTGCCGGCGTTCCTGTCGCTCGATACCGCGACCGGCGTCATCACCGAACCGCTGAACGCGCCGCAGCCGCTGCCCGTGACCCCGGCGGGGACCTACGTCCTGTCCGTCACGAACTCGCTGCTCACCAACCCCATCCAGACGGCCTTCGCCCTCCAGGTCCTGCCGGCGCCCTCCAGCACGGGCACCGGGACGGAACCCGTCGCGCTCGCCGTCTGACCAGGAGACCGCCATGCACACCAGCTCCAAACCCTCGCCGCGCAACGCCACCCGGCTGATGGCCTTGTCGTCCACCGCCACCGGCTCCACCCTCAACGACCAGGTCACCGCGCTCTTCGCGGCCCAGCCCGTCTCCGGCGACAACCCGGTGGGCAAGGCGGCGCGCTCGGCGCTGGTGGGGCGGCTCCAGGGGGCCACGCCGGGCCGGCACTCCGAGCCGTGGTGGATGCCCTCCGGCCAGACCTTCCTGCAGATCTTCTTTCCCAACTACCGCGCCGATCCCAATCAGGGCGCGGTGACGCCGGCCACGGGACTGAACGACTCGTGGTGGTCCAGCTTCGCGGTCGTGACGCTCTGCCAGGCGATGTACAACATCACCTCGGACCTGCGCCCCCAGCTCAAGCAGCCGGCCATCAACAACCAGGTCTCGGCCAGCAACGCGGCGCTCCAGCCGAAGCTGAACGCGCTGTACAGCCAGCTCCTGAAGACGACGCCCAACGCCGTCGCGACCGCGCTCGCCGCCATCCCCCAGGGCCAGTGGTCGCAGGCGGCCACCATCTACTCCAGCTACCTCTCCAACCCGGCCTGGATCTCCGCGAAGGTGGCGCAGGCGGCGAGCCACCAGTGGACCGACCAGACGTGGGAGCTGTTCCACCACTGGCTCAAGCTCCAACTGCTCGGCATGTCGAACGCCAGCATCGACGCGCTGATCAACCAGCTCGTCGCGGCCCAGCTCCCGGTGCCCGCCTCCGTGTCCGCGGGCCAGTGGGAGACGTACCTGCCGTGGATGAGCCCGCTGTCGCTCGACTGGAACGACCTCAAGGGGCCGGCCACGCCCGGCATCCTCGCCCAGGTGTGCATGGTCACGCCGGGCTCGTCGTGGCCGTCGTGCATGAATGAGGAGAACTCGTTCGAGTTCACCGCCAACAGCCAGCCCGGCAACCCGTGGCGGTCGCCGCCGGGCGGCAGTTGCTTCCTCGCGGGCGCGAAGGTGCTGATGGCGGACGGAAGCCTGAAGCACATCGAGCAGATCAAGGCGGGCGACCAGGTGCGCACGCGCTCCGGTTCCGCCCACGTGCTCGCCACGCCCACGCTGGTGCTCCAGAACGAGGAGGTCTACGGCTTCAACAACCTGGGGTTCCTCTTCACCGGCACGCATCCGTTCCTCACCCTGAACTCCGCCGGCCAGGGCGCGAAGCTCGCGTGCGTCCAGCCGGTGGACCTGATGAACACCGTGCCCACGCTGTCGACGCTCGGCATCGCCACGCTGGGGCCGGGCTGCCCGCCGCTGATGGGCTGGGCCGGGAATGCTCCCAAGCCCATCCCGGTGAACTCGCTCCAGACGCAGCTTCGCGGCGGCGACACGACCATCTACGACCTGGTGGTGGACTTCGACCCCCAGGGCCTGTCCGAGTACATCGTGGGCGACGGCACCACGATGTGCGTCGTGTCGAGCGAGGTGCCCCTCTTCGGCGTCGCGCCGCTCGCCTCCTCGGCGCTCTCGTCCGTGATGTCCGGTTCGTGGAGCACCGTGCAGCAGACGCTCCAGAGCGTGCCCGCGGACCAGTGGGAGAGCGTCCTGTACCAGGGGCTCACCACCGTCTCGACCTACCTGCTGCCGGACGCCATCCGCGCCATCCAGGGCAACGCGGCGCCGCCCCCGCCCACGGCCGCGGTCCCGCCCGCGGCGCTGCGGGAGATGGCGCGCGGGATGGCGAGCGCCATGACGGTGAAGACGGCCACCGGGACACCCACGTACGACGGGCCCCAGGGGGCCTACTTCGCGGCCCTCACCTCCCTCTTCGGCGACGAGCTCAACGACGCCATCAGCATGGGCTGGCGCAGCTTCACGCCCATCGGTGACCTGGACGCGACGATGTTGGCGGTCTCGGTCCTCTCGATCGAACTGCTGGCGAACGACGCCATCCCCCCCAGTGAGAGGCTCACGCTGGAGGTCCAGTTGGGCAGCGGCGCGGCCGCGGTGACGCGCACGCTCCCGACCTTCGGCCCGCTGTCGAGCGCCGGCTACGCCCAGCAGTTCGACCAGGTCGTCTACTTCGACAACTGGCGCCCGTCCGAGCCCGGCACGGGCGTGGCCACCTGGGCCCTCACCTTCAGGCTGCGGCGGCAGGACGGCACCGCCCTGCCCGTGCAGGGCGTGACGCCACTCTCCGCGCTCTTCGAGGCCGGCTACCGCCTCTGCTCCGCCGCGGTGTTCACGCCCGGGGGCGACGTCGTCGGGCAGCTCCAGTTCGACGTGCGCCCGCTGGTGCCGCAGCTCATGGTGGCGGAGGCGCAGGCCCGCTCGGGCTGGGGCGCGAGCCAGTCCGCCTCGTTCGCCCAGCAACTCGGGACGACGATGGGCGCGCTGCTGACCCAGCGCTTCCCGACGGCGGTGCAGCCCTACCTGCCGCCGAACGCCGCGACCCCCTGAAGCCCCCCGCCGCGGCCGGGACCTTCCCCCCAACCCCATGACAGGAGTCAGCACCATGCGCGCTTCGCAGCCGACGTTCGCCGTTCCCCAGGCCGTCTCTCCCAAGGTGGCCTCGACGCTGCACCGGTTCCGGCACCACGCCCTCATCGACGCGGTGCATGGGAGCGCCCGCACCTACCACGTCACCGTCAAGCGCGGGCGCTCGCTCCAGCCCGCCCCGAAGGGGACGCCGACCACCCTCTCCCTGGTGCTGGGGGGACGCCGCCGCGACCGCCCGACCGCGCTCTACCTGGATCGCCTCCCGGTCGCCGCGTCGCACTTCCAGTGGGACCCGCACCGCGGCCTGCTCACCTGGAACTTCCGCCGGGAGGACGGCGGGCACAGCGGCCGGCTCGTCTTCCACCACGGCGGGCACGGCTTCGTCGGCAGCATCGAGACGGCCGGCGACCGGGTCGGCGTGGAGGCCACGCTCGCCCCGGTGAGCTACGACTGCGCCGTGGCTCTGGACACCGGCAGCACGGTGACGGGCACGCCGCCCGCGCTCCAGCTCCACTGGAACCCCCAGGACCCTCGCTGGCAGGCGGCCACCTGGGTGAAGGACGCGCTCCAGTTCACCTGGCAGGTGACGGGCACCGTCATCGTCGGACAGGAGACCTACAACATCGCCACGTCGTTCAACGACCTGCAGACGCAGACCCCGTGGACACCGGCCCCCAACACCCTGGGCGCCGTGCTCAACAGCAACCTGGTCTTCAACATGGCGCTGAACCCGGGCGTCTCGCCCGGCGCCGACAACCGCTCCACCCTGAGCGATCCGAACGCGCGCGCCATCCAAACCGTCTTCCCGTACCAGGTGTCCTTCGCGGTGACGGACGCGGGCTCCACCCTCACCGGCGCCATGCTGACGGTCGACGACAGCCAGGCGGGCACGACGCTCGGCCTGCAGGGGCAGGTGGTGAACCCGTCCGTCGTCGGCCTCTACACGTTGGACGGCGTGCGCTCGCCCATCGCGGTGCACGGCGGGCGCCTCTACGTGCAGGACGAGGAGGTCCCCGCCTCGCGGCTGCGGGGCTCGACCCTGCACTTCGAGGGGCTGAGCCCGCGGCAGCAGCAGCTCACCGGTCTGCCCGCGGCCGGCACCGTCCACTTCTCCCAGGACGGCCACTCCGCCTGGCTGCCCGACCAGCCCCGCGGGGGCCGGCGCGTGCAGGCCTCGGAGCTCACCGCGCCCGCCCACCGGGCCGCGTTCGCCGCCCACCCGGTCACGGCGCTAGCCTCCACCTCCGCCGTCAACACGCAGCTCAACCTGACGACGCTCGCGAACATGACCCAGTTCGCGTTCACCAACAACGTCTGGTCCGACGTGGTGCAGCAGGCCACGATGAACGACTTCAACCAGGTGATGATGTACTACCTGCCGTCGAACCTCCGGCAGACGTACTTCGGGACCGGGCAGCCGACGCTGCCTTCCTGGCTGCAGAACGTCGCGGGCATGGGGACCAACCCCAGCCAGTGGTACCAGTCGCTCGCCACCGCCTACCTCACCAACATCCTCTCCACGTTCGACGAGGCCGGCGCCAACCAGCTCAACGCCCTGCGCGCGCAGAACTGGCTGAAGACGGAGACCTCCGCCAGCGCCGTGTTCCAGGTGCAGTCCACGGCGATGTACTCCCATGAGTGGTCCAACCAGCCGCAGAACGCGCTGCTGCCGCAGTACCTGGCCGACCAGCAGCAGAACCGCTCCACCTACGCGCAGTACATCCTCGCGGACCAGAAGCAGTGGCTGGCGGAGTTGCAGGCCACCATCATCGACCCCTCCGCGCTGGCGACGATGACGGCCATCGTCAACAACCTGGTCACGGTGGCGGTGAACAGCGGCCTCTACTGGGCGTACACGTTCTTCCGCTACATCAGCAGCCCCCAGGAGCTGACCATCATCGAGATGATGAGCCTGGGGCAGGCGGCGGACCTGGATGGCTCGGCCTTCATGCGGCAGTGCCAGACCAACGTCGCCCTGCTGTCGCTCCTGGACCCCAGCAACCTCTTCTCCCAGCAGTACATCAGCGTCATCCAGACGTTCCAGATCGGGAACATGATCCCCGAGCTGTTCGACTACTCGGCCAACCCGGACGACTACGTGTATGACGTCCAGCAGGTCCTGGCGCAGATCGCCGCGCAGTACGGGAACAGCTCGGACCCGCAGGTCCAGCAGGCGGCGCAGGAGGCCGCGAAGCTCGCCGCGGACACGCAGTTGGCCGAGTACATCGCCACCATGCAGGCGGCGGCGATTGGCAGGGTGGGCATCTACGGCTGGGCACAGATCGCTCCGCTGATGGCGGGCTCCGTGTCCGGGAAGATTGGCACGCTGGGAGCGAACCTGCTCTGCATGGGGCTGGGCGCGGTGGGCGTGATGGGAATCGTCTACGGGGCGCTCGCCTGGAACGAGCTCTCCCCCACCCAGCGGACGGCGCTGGTCGCCAACGCGGCGTCGTTCACCATCCAGGCCACCAGCAGCATCCTCAAGAGAGGGGTGGCGCTCTCCGCGGTGTGGGACACCGATGCGACGCTCTGGGACAACATCAAGCCCCTCTTCTCCAGCGACCTGATGGCGCAGGCCGACGAACGGCTCCAGAACGGCTTCCAGAAGTGGCTGGTGAACGACGGCAGCATCGAGGAGTACCCGTCCGAGATGTTCGGCAACCTGTTCTCGGAGGCGGCCGAGGAGGACACCTCGCTCGTCACCAAGATCTTCGGCAAGAACCTGGACGAGTTCGTCGCCACCCGGCTGGGGGCGGCGTTCGCGGTCATCAACCTCGTCACCGGTATCATCATGGCGCTCCATGCCCAGTCGGCGCTGGAGGCCTCGGGAGACTGGCTGCTGGTGGCCGCCAGCGGGCTGGACCTGCTCGCCACCGCCGGAAGCTGGGCGCTCGGCGCGGCCGGCGTCGAGGCGATCGGCGGGCTCGCGGTGTCGACGATCTGCTCGGTGCTGAGCATCCTCGGCATCCTGGCCGCGGTGGCCGGGGTGATCTTCCTGCTCTACCTGGCCTTCAAGCCGCGCCTGAACCCGGTCCAGCAGTTCGGACAGGACTACGCCAGGCCGGCCGGGTTCTTCATGCAGTACAAGACGGAGATCGACTACTTCAACGGGTACGTGCAGCAAGGCGAGCCGCAGCGGCTGGGGTTGACGCTCTCCATCCCCGGCGGCGGTGGGGCGGTGTTGAAGGTGGGCACGAACGGGGCGCTCGGCTCGCTGGCGCCGACCGACTACAGCTACGACACAGTGTTCTTCGCCAGCACCAACGGGACGGGGCAGACGGTGATCACCGCGCTGGTCACCGGCGCGTCGGGCTCGCCCATGCAGATGGCGCTCACCGCCCACCAGGACAACAGCGTGTCCTTCCAGACCCCGCTCCCGTCGACCGACCCGAACTACGGCACGCAGCTCTGGAGCGTCGTGCTCCAGTCGAGCCCCACCCAGGACGGCTCGTTCTTCTCGTCCGGGTCGTTCTCCATCCAGCGCTACGGCACCTCCGGGCAAAGGCTCTCGTGGAATGGCCAGACGGCGGTGGTCTCGGCGTCCGGAGGCAACTGGACGGTGACCCAGGTCCCCATGGTGCCCGCGGGCCTCACGATGGGCGACATCACGCTGTACTCGTTCTCGCAGGGGCAGGTATTCAATCCGGTGCTGACGCAGCCGGGGAGCCAGCCCAAGACGTGGGCCATCACGCCGGGGTTGCCCTCCTGGCTGGTGCTCGACGCCTCGTCGGGGGCCATCAGTGAGCCGCCAAACGCGCCGTCGACGCTGCCGCTCACGCCCGCGACGAGGTACACGCTGTCCGTCAGCAACGGCGTTGGCAACGCACAGGCGGTGACCACCTCCTTCAGGGTGCAGGTGGTGGAGTTTGGCACCACGCAGGTCGCCATGCCGCGGTTGGCCATCGCGTGACCGCGCCTGTGGCTTCTTCTCCGGCAGAGGCCCGCGCGGCGCCGGGACGTCTCGAGGTGCGCCTGGCGCACGACGCGACGGAGATCGACGCCGCGCAGGCGCTGCGCTTCCAGGTCTTCGGAGAGGAAGTGGGAGCGTGGCCGTTGGACGGTGGCGGGGGACGGCGCCGCGACGTGGACCGGTACGACGCGGTGGCGGACCATCTCGTCGTGCTGGACCATGCGGTCCCCGGCGCGCCGGCGGTGGTCGGCACGTTCCGGTTGCTCGGGCGCGAGCAGGCCGCGCGTGTGGGCGGCTTCTACTCGGCCGGCGAGTTCCACCTGGAGCCTCTCCTCCAGGAGCCGGGCGAGGTGCTGGAGTTGGGGCGCGCGTGCGTGGCTCCTGCGGCGCGCGGCCTGCCCGTGATGCACCTGCTCTGGCGAGGAATCGCGGAGCAGGTCTTCCTGCGAGGGGTGACGATGCTGTTCGGGTGCGCGAGCTTCCCCGGCGCGGACCCCCGGCGTTGTGCGTCCGCGCTCGCATGGCTGCGGCGCCACCACCTGGCGCCTCGGGCCTTGCGTCCGCATGCGCTCTCGCATCTTCGCGTCCCACCGGAGTTCGAGGTGGGCCTGGCGTGTTCCTCCCGTCCCCCCCAGCTGCCGCCCCTCATCGAGGGGGGCCTCCGGCTTGGCGGATTCATTGGCGACGGCGCGGCCATCGACCGTGAGTTCAACACGGTCGATGTCCTGATGATGGTGAGGCTCCACGAGGTCACGGGCCGCTATGCCAGGCACTACGCGCGTGCTTTCTGGGGAGCAGGCGAGGAGCGGCGGGAGCTGCTGCTGAAGTAAGCGGCTTGATTACGACCAACCTGGTGTCTCAACAACCCGGTGCGGTACAGGCCCTGAAGCATCCCCTCATTTTCGATTTTCCCTCTGAGCTTGCTTGCTCGGCTGCCCATGCGTTCTCCGAGGGGAATCTTCAAATGAGGGGATAGCTCAGGTACAGGCCCTCGCCCTCTGCCCGGAGTGGCACTCCCTTCAGCAGGCATTCCTCCCGGTGGCATACCCGCACCTGCACCGAGAACCCCACGCAACCCGCCAGCGTCGTCACGCAGCGACGCGAGCGCCAATCCGCTCGCGTCCTCGTGCCGCACGCCTCACAACGCCAGCGCTCGCTGTCGACCTTCACCTCTCGGGTCGCCACGGGGCGAGCCGTCGTCCGAGCCATGGCGCCCCTCTTCTCAGAGGGGCAACACCTGGGGCTCAGGCCATATTTGCTGGCGCAGTTTTTTCGCGCGCCAGCTCCACCGCGTCCCGGACGATTTCGGCCTCCTGCGTCTTCCTCCCCAAGAGCCGCTGCAACTCGCGCACCTGGGCCTTGAGCGCCTGCACCTCGGACTCGGGCACCACCGCCTCGCCGGCCTGCAGCCCCGACACGCCGCCCGGCTCCTTCAACTGCCGCCACCAGAACAGCAGGCTGGCGTTGATGCCGTACTTGCGGGCCACCAGGGAGACGTTACTTCCCGGCACCTCGCACTCGGCCACCATGCGTAGCTTCTCCTCCGCCGAGTACCGGCGGCGACGCTTGCTCCCAGCGGCCACTTCCGGCCCTCCCTCTGGGGTCTTCTTCTCCCTCTTCAGACTCGCTCTTTAGCCGAACGAGACTGTCCGACTCTTCACGGGGGTACACCACCCGCCCTGTCCCACCTGCCGCTCCACCGAGTTCCTCATCCGCGCGCAGGAGGGCGAGCCGGAGCATCCGGCGCCAGGCAGCTTCGGCCACCTGCACCGACTCCTCGTTGGCTACCTCCACGCAGAGCTCGTCCAACGCGGGCGCCTGCACACGGTGCTCAAGCCCAAGGGGGAGGCGCGGGCAAGGTGGCGGTGCGGCCCCTGTCTCAAGAGGCTCGCGCGCGCTGGTTCCCGCAGGGCCTGCGCATCGAGGTGCCGCCCGGCGAGCACCCCCGCGCCCCGGAAGAGTCCAGTCAATAGGCATACACCGCCAGCAAAACAGAGGGCACTCCCCGCCCGTCGCGCTTCAAGTCGCCCCCGAATCCCTCTCTTCTCGGCTTGCCATGTCTCGAAAGCAGAGCGTGTATGTCTTCGCGCGCTGCCCACTGCGCGCCAGGGAGACACCCATGGTTATCGGCACCGACACCACCTACCTCGGCAACGAAATCCCCGGCCTCCGGGGGCAGACGGTCCGCATCTTCGCGGTGTTGCGCGGCGGCACCCGCCCTGACGCCGACACGGAAGCCGACGACTACTACGTGAACACGGACGAGAAGCTGGCGCGCCTCGGGGGCGTCACGGCCGAGGACTGCATCGACGCTGCACCTGTCCTCTTGGATGGCAGCACCAGCTTTGTGCATGTCGCCCCGCGCGCCATTGACTTGGAGTGCTTCGCGCACCTGCGCAATCCCAGCGCACAATGACTTGCCATACGCACGCAACAGAGCGTGTATGCCTCACGCGCGCCACCCAACGGCGCACCAAGGGATGAAACAATGACACCCCGCAAGCCACGCACCGCAACCACCGCGAAGCCCGACCCGGCCCTCCAAGAAACTCTTGAGCGCATTGCTCGCGAGACGCTGAACATCGAAACCTTGAAGACACGCAACAGTGACAGCCTCGACTTTCACGAGGTGGCGGTGTGGCGCCTGAAGGAGGCGCTCGAAGCCGCCTATCAGGCTGGCCTGAGCGCCGCCAGCAACACCCGCAGCAAGTAGCGCTCCCTCTCACCAACCACGCCCCGCCCAGCGGGGCACCAGCGCATGAGGGCCACCGGGCCGCCCTTGTGAATGGCAGACGTGTACCCACGGCCCGGAAAGGAAAACACCACCATGTCCCGCACCACCGCCCCGAAGAAGAAGCTGGAGTCCATGAACCTGACGGAGCTGCGTGCCCGCTACCGAGAAGTCGTGGGTGAGGAGACGCGCACTCCCAACAAGAAGTACCTCATCCGCCGCATCGAGGAGTCCCTCGCCGCGAAGAAGCAGCGCACCCCCTCCCGCCGGGCGAAGGCCGCCGCCCCCAGCACGCCTCCGGCGCCCGCCGCACCGGCCGCCATGCCGGCTGCAGCCACGCAGCCTGCCCCTCGGCGCGGGCGCTTCGCCGGCATGTCGCTGGAGGAGTTGCAGGCGAAGTACCGCGAAGTCGTGGGACGCCCGACGGGTAGCAGCGACGTCTCCTACCTCAAGTGGAAGATTCGGGAGGCGGAGGCCGGGCGAATCAACGTGGGCCCGCGCCCCGAGCGCGAGGCGAAGGTGCGCGAGGACGGCAAGCGCGTCATCCCCCTCTCCTTCGACGACGAGGCCCTCAAGGCCCTGGACAAGGCCTGGCGCGACGCCGGCCTGCCGAGCCGGACGCGCTTCTTCATGCGCGCGGTGCACCGCGAACTCACGGCCATGGGCGCCACCCAGGCCGCCGCGCACTTCGCCCCGAAGACTGAGGAGTAAGGCCCGCCATGGCGACCAAGGAACAAGCCACTGACACCCTCGTGTCGGTGGCGCTTCGAAAGGCGCTCGCGGGCGCCCGCGTCGAAGTGAGGCTGGCCCTCCCAGACTGCGACGCCGAGCTGCGGCCCGAAGTCGAAGTCGCCTTCGCGCAAGGCACCTCCTCACGGCAGCGCAACGCGGCTCTCCTCCTCCTTGCCGCACAGGTGGAGTTGCGCACCCCGGCGCAGGAGCACTGGCTCGTCGAGTCGGAGGTGCTCGACAACGGGCTCGCAGGCCGCGTCCACCTGCTCTTGCTCGGGGACGGTGGCCCTCGGCCGACTCGTGACGAGGCAGAGCGCGGGCTGCAAGTCCTGCACAGGGCTCTCCGCTGACATGGGTATGCGGGCGGCAGCCCAACCTGCCGCCCGGAAGGAACACAGTCGAATGCCGCGGCTGGGGGATTGGAGCGCCGAGGACGCCCAGGACGCCCAGGACGCCCTCAACGAGCTGAACCCCACGGCCGCTCGGGAGCGCCCGCCCGGGCCGAAACAAAGGTGACATCCCGCACACCACCCGAAGGCGCAAGGAAAAGAGGTCTCCACAACGGATACCCCCTCAAAAACATACGCATCCAGACGCCAGAGAGGACTTGATACGCCCGCCGACCAGAGCGTGTATGGATTTCGCGACGGACAACAAAGCACCGCGCGAACCCACAGGAACACTGACCATGAGCGCCACGGCCGTCCCTACTTTCATCGTCCCGGTCAAGGTTGTTGATTTCAGCAACACCGTATTGAAGTTGACCCTCGGCAAGAGCCAGCACGGCACGGCCCAGCCTCAACTGGACATCTTCCTTCAGCCCGGTGCCACCCACCGGCAGGTGAGCGCGCTGCTTCACACCTTCGCCGCCAGCCTGGAGCTGGACACCCCCGCCAACGAGCGCTGGCTCATTCAGCACGACTGCTGCGCGGGGCCGAACCACGGCCGCATCTACCTGGAGCTGGCCGAGGGGGACGAGGCCGAGGCCATGCGGGGCATGGCACTCCTCAACAGCCTGATGGACTGAGTGGCAGGGGGAGGGGGAGCCCGCGCCGCAGCACCGCGCGGGCTCCCCTCCCAATCCCGCAACACTGAAACACCACACAAAACACGCTCCAGCCCTGGGTGCCAGCCACATTCGACACAGAACATCAGACGCGACTTGCTTCACCTCTCCACGTAGGGATGTATGCATTTCGCGACGACCAGCGACGGCTCCGCCAATCCCAAAGGAACGCACGCCATGAAGACCTCCCCCCCAGGCCCGTCACGCTCGCCAGATGACGGCAGCCGAGCCCCAGAACGTCACGTTGAATCTGAGTCTCGGCAAGAGCCGATACGGCACGCTTCAGCCGCAGGTGGACATGTTCCTCCCGCGCGGCTCCAGCCACCGGGAGACGAGCGCGATGCTCTACACCTTCGCCGCCAGCGTGGAGCTGCGCACGCCCACCCGCGAGCGGTGGATTGTGCAAACCGAGCGCCTCGCGGAGGCGAACCACGGCCGCGTCTACCTGGAGCTGGCCGAAGGCGACGAGGCCGAGGCCAAGCGGGGCATGGCGCTCCTCAACGCCCTGCTGGGCTGAACGGTCTGGGCAACGGGAGCCCGCGCAGCGCCGCGCGGGCTCCCACGGAGCAAATGAGCGCGCCTACCCCAGAGGAACACACACCATGACAACCTTTCTCACCCGCATCCCCCGGGGCCAAATGATGGTGATTGAGCTCCAGAACCCAACGCTGCGCCTGAACCTTGGAAAGAGCCCATCCGGCGCACCTCAGCCTCAACTCGACATCATCGTCCCGCGCGACTCCAACCCCCGGCGACTTAGTGGGACGCTCCTCGCCTTCGCGGCCAACCTGGAGCTGAACACACCCGCGCGAGAGCGGTGGACCGTGAAGACCGAGCGCGTCCAGGAGCCGAACCACGGCCGCGTCTACCTGGAGCTGGCCGAAGGGGACGCAGCCGAAGCCAAGCGAGGCATGATGCTCCTCGGCAGACTTCGGGGCTACCCCTGAGCAGGGGCACGCCCCCTCCCCGCGTCGCAGCACCGCACGGCCCCTTCCAATCCCGTGACACTGAAATACCACACAAAACACGCCCCAAACGAGGGCTACACGTCCGACGAGGTGCTCCACCTGGCCGAAAAGGAGCTGGCCGCCTTCGTGCTGACGGGTGAGCCCATCGTCATCCGCATCGGCTCCGCGAAGGTGCTCGGCTCCTTCCTCCTTCAGCCCGACACCCTGTCCATGGAGTTAGCGCATATCGACAACGGAGGAGAGGGTGTCCTCCCTGCCTTCTGGAGGCTGGTGCGAAGGCTCACGCAGGCGAGGGGCATCGGACACATTGAGTGGGTGGTCCACGCGGTGCGATGCGCCCACCCCAACCTCAAGCTCCGACGAGTCCTCGAAAGGCGCGGCTCCGTCGTCCGGACGCTGCCCGGCCTCGGTGAGGCCTACCACCTCATCGACATGCCCCCGGCCCGCAGCGCACCTGCCTCACAAGCCCAGCGGTAGGCCTCCACACGCCTCGAGTTCCTCGACCAACGAAAGAGCCGCGCGGGCGCCCAGCTCCGCCAGCACCGCTGCCTCTGCGTCGCCATACTCCTTCTTCGCCTGAACCAGCAGCATCCGGGACTCCGGACTGCCGTCCCTCATCGCGCGCGCAAGCCGCAGCCCCATCTCCGCCCGCCCCAGTCGCTCCGAGAGCGCCCGCCGCTTCTCCATGTCCATGAGAGGCCCACGGAGCAGGCGCCGTGCCAGCAGGCCCCATTACTCCCGTCGCTCCAGAAGTTGCGACCTTCGTTGCCGCGAGATGAACTGCCTCCCTTCATGGGCACGGCTGACGACGTCCAACACTTTCTCCGCACGGGTGAGCACGACACGCACTGCCGCGCCTGGCCTGGCGACCGCCTTGAGCGGGAGCGACGCGCGCATGAAGAGCTTCGCCGGGCGCTCGTCGAGGAGGTACAGCGGCGAACAGTGACGCGCCCCTCCGACGAGCGACTCCGGGGGCTCGACATCGTCGCTCTCACGCGGCGGAAGGTGGCGCCCATGGTGCGCGGCCTCTTCCCCGCCCTGGAACAGGGCGCCGTCATCTCCCTCCTGGAGAAGTCCGTCGTCTTCCTTACGCCGACCAACATCAGCCACGTCCTGCGCCAGTCCCCCTGGCTGAGCACGGCGTGGGACTTGGCCAACCTCTACCTCCTCAGCGTCGGCGGCGAGTTGCTCGGCGAGCAAGCCCCCCTCCTCCTGGGCCTCAGCGAGGGCACCACGTGCTACGTCTCCCTCTCCTACTTCGACGAGACGTTTCCCTTCGCTGACTACCTCGTGCATGAAGCTGCCCACGTCTTCCACAACTGCAAGCGCCGCACGGTGGGCCTGCCCGAGACACGTCGGCGCGAGTGGCTCCTCGACATCGACTACCGAAAGCGCGAGACGTTCGCCTACGCCTGCGAGGCGTACAGCCGCATCCTCGAAACCGGCGGTAGCCGACAGGCACGCATGGCGCTCGCCGACGACTACGTGGCCAGCGCAGCACCATGTGATGAGCGTGTCTCGCTGAGCGAGGTCGTGGAGTTCGTCCGGGAAGCCGCAGCAGCGCGGAATGGGTGGAAGCGCATCCTCGCCCGGTGCGCCCCGCCGACGAGCGCCGGCACACGTGCCTCCGTGACAGAGGCAACAGCAGCCCGGCGTCACGGGCCTGAAGACTTGGGAGGGCCACCCTCTCCCACGCGGTAGCTTCAGGGCCGTCCGTCCGGTTCGACGGGGGCCAAGCGCCCGTCCCTCGTGACGCGCACCACGTGGGCGGGTGCAAAGGCGCCAGCCCGGCCACAGACGACTGCGTCGAGTCGCTGGTCCGTCGTCCCGACAACGAGGTCTCCCGCCTCGTCCAGCGCGTAGGCCATCGGCGCGCCTGGGAGCGTCACCCAAGGTGTGGCACGCCACCGCCCCTCGGACGCGTCGACACGCACCAGACGCCCTGCACCGCCAAACAGGTGTGCCAGGCCCTCCAGCACCACGAGGGTGCCGTGCATCCGCACGACTTGCAGGGGGTTTGCCTGGGGCTCCTCCAGCACCGTCACCCGCCCGGGCTCATGCACTTCCAGCGCGCCCCCCAACTCCCCGTCGTCCCATCCGACGAGACAAGCCTCTCCCATGGCTTCGAGGACGGACGCGGAATCTCCTCCAGGCACGGCTGCACACGGACTCTCTCGCGAGGGCGCCTTCGGCTTCACCCAGTGCAACTGGAGGGAGGTGTGCCTCTCGCACAGCGTCCACTCCCCGCTGCGTCCTGGAATGACGAGGGCGCAGTCGATGGACTCCGCAGGCTGTACCTCCTGTCCCAAGAGGCCTTGCAGGGCCAACCTCGCGTAGCCCCTCGCCACCGGAGAGGCGTGCGTCGCCACCACCCGCTGCAGCAGCGGCTCCAGTTCCTCCTCATGCGCCCGGAACTCGTAGCTGCCCAGCGCATAAACCGCCGCGGCCTGGACTTCGCTGTGCGGCGCGTACACCGCCTGGCGTAGCGCCTCGAGGGCCGCTGGGTCTCCCACGCGTCCAAGGGCCTCCGCCGCCCGCGCGCGCTCCCACCCCTCCTCCCCCGTGGCCAGCAGCCGCAGCAGAGGCTCCGTCGCGGCTGGCCGCGCCACGCCCCCCAGGGACGCGAGGCCCGTGAGGGCCCGGGCACGGCATTCAGGAACGGCAAGCTGCTCAAGGACGCCCGGCACCGCAGCAGGACTCCCGAAGGCCACCAGCGCCTGCAGCGCCACGGGTGTGAGGCGCACGTCCCCCCGCTGTAGCGCCTGCAGCACCTCGGGCGCGGCCTTCTCCCCTTGGCGCCCGTAGGCCGCCAACACCGAAGCCACGTAGGCCGCGCGCGGGGTGCACCCGTCAAAAACCGCCTCGCAGCCTGGCGCGGGGGACGCCGGGCAGGACATCCCGGGTGGGCGCCGGAGAGTGGGCTCCACCAGCTCCCGCGCGAGGAGTGTCCGCAGGCGCGGGACGAAAGTCTCCGTGTACATGGAGCCGCGCCGGGCGAGCACGTAGCGCACCAGCACCAGCGCCTCCCAGCTCGACTCAGGATTCTCCAGCACCCCCACCAGCACCGGGGCCAACGTCGGGCCGAGGTGCTCCAGCGTCGACGTGGGCGACTCCAGGAGGTGACGCAGAATGGCTGGAGCTGCTCGCTCGTCATCGAGGGAGGAGAGCGCGTGCAGGGCCATCCCACGGGGCTCCCGCTCATACGCATCAAGCAGCGCGGGCAAGGCGCTCTTGGCCTTCTCACCCATGTTCGCCAGTGCCTGTACCGCACCGCCGCGGACGCGGCGCTCCGGGTGCTCAAGCAGCGAAATCAACCGGGGGACGACGTCCTCCCCCGCGCGCCCTAACTTCCAGGCGGCACACGCCTGCTCCGGTGCCGGCCACTTCTCCCCGGTGTCGGGGCCGTGGGTTTCCTGCAGCAGCGCAAGGCACGCGTCAGTGCCCTCGCAGCAACCCTCCCACGTCATGACGTCGTCCCGCTTCCACGTGTGCCGGGCGCACCCCAACGCCAGCGCCACCACCGTACACACGAGCCCGGCCAACCACCGGGGGCGTCCGGACTTCACTACTCCATCCATGTCATCGCCTCTCATTCTCCCCTCTCGGTGAAGGGACTTCGAAACCAACGCTTCAGCCAGTCACGCACCACCCAGCGAACGAGTGCCGCGCCCGAGGGCCTTCACAACGCGTGTGCCAGCCACCCAGTCGTGGAGGCATCGCCGTTCCTCTCCGACGATGAAGAGCGCATCCACGAGGCCGAACCAGACGCAGTACCCGCACAGCGCCATCGGGAGCGCATTCCGCAGTAGGGCAATGCGCCACACCTCCGCCGGAAGTCCGTCTCCTCGGACGACTCGAATTCCCGTAAGACCTCGCCGTGCCCCGTCGTGACGTGCCGAGCCGCGCGTGAGACCTCCGTGTGCCACACGCCAGGAGGTGGTCCGTGGAGTTGGAGAAGGAGTTGGAGCAGTTCCGCCAGGAAGCGCAGC
>NZ_JAYESI010000052.1:0-32188 GCF_041903675.1 Corallococcus sp. RDP092CA
GTTGAGCACTTCGCGGTGGTCCTTATTGGGACGGCCCCGGGCCGGTTTCTGGGGCGGCAGCAGTCCGGCCAACCGCTCCCATTGCGCGTCTGTCAGCTCTCCTCGGCTCATGCCCTCCTAACATCCGCCTCCGCTCGAACTATTTGCGGACACGACCTAGACGAGGCGCGGGGGGAGGGGCGCCTCCGTCGGGGGGGTGTTGAGAAGGGGGCGCTTGCGTCCGCCTGCCCGGCTGGCCGGACGGTGGTTCTCGTTGGAAGCGTCAGGGCCTTTGATAGGTTGGCGCCCCATGAAGAAGATCCTGGTCTTGCTCCTCGTGCTCATCGTCCTGGCGGTCGCGGGCGTGGGCGGGACGTTCGTGCACTTCCAGAACGCCGCCACCGCGCCGCACGTGGCGGCGGACCCCGCGCCCAAGGAGTTCGTGGTGAAGAAGGGCGCGTCCGCGCGCTCGCTGGGCCAGCAGCTCCAGGAGCAGGACTTCCTGGACAACGCCACCGTGTGGCGCTTCCACCTGTGGCGCCGGGGCGGACTCAAGGTGAAGGCGGGCCGCTTCCTGCTGAACCCCACCGCCTCCGTGGCGGAGCTGGCCACCGCCCTGGAGGGGCAGCCGCTGCCGGAGGACGTGCCCTTCGCGATGATCGAGGGCTGGCGTTTGCGCGACACCGACCAGGTGCTCGCCGCCCAGGGGTTGATCAAGCCGGGCGAGTACATCGCCGCGGCCAGCCAGCCGGGCCGCTTCACCGCCCCGTTCCCGATGCCCACGCGCAGCCTGGAGGGCTACCTGTATCCGGAGACCTACGGGATCATCGCGGACAACTTCAAGGTGGAGGCGTTCATCCAGCGGCAGATCGACACCTTCCGCGCGCGCTTCTATGACGAGCACAAGGATGAGATCGCCCGGAGCGGCCGCTCGCTGCACGACATCGTCGTGATGGCCTCCATGCTGGAGCGCGAGGAGCCGGTGCCGTCCCAGCGCGCGCTCGTCGCGGGCATCCTCTGGAAGCGCGTGGACAAGGGCTTCCCGCTGGGCGTGGACGCGACCAGCCGCTACGAGCTGGCCGAGTGGAACGACCGCAAGGCGTTCCTCAAGCGGCTGCGGGACACCACGGACCCGTGGAACTCGCGCACCCGCGCGGGCCTGCCGCCGGGCCCCATTGGCGCGCCCACGGTGGACTCGCTGCTCGCCGCGCTGCGGCCGGTGAAGAGCGACTACTGGTACTACCTGCACGACGCGCAGAAGGTCCTGCACCCGTCGCGCAACGCGCAGGAGCACGAGGCGCTCCGGGCCAGGTACAACGTGTACTGACGCGCTCCGATGGCGTCCCCCTTCCTGGACTGGAGGGCCGCCTGGGCGACGGGGCGTTCATGGTGGAGTCGCCGCTCACGCGGCCCTGAGCCGTCAGGGCGTGCCCGCTCCGGGCGGCTGGGGCGACGTCTGGAACATGCCCGCGAGGATGCGCTCGGCCGCGTCCGCGAGCAGGTCCCGGGCCATGCGCGCCTCCTCGCCGAAGATGCCTTGCGAGGTGCGCGCGTCCAGCACGTGCGTGGCGAGCAGCGCGAAGGCCGCGGGCTCGTCGAACGTCGCCTCGGAGGAGAGCACGCGCTTGCCGGGATGCAGATCCTCCTCCTGGAAGCGGCCCTCCCACGTGTCGCCCAGGGTGATGGAGAAGTACTGGGCGGCCACGTTGCCGGGCCGCGACATGTGCGAGGCGGCCACCACGGCGCGCAGCTGGCCGCGCTCCTCGGCGGTCATCTGCCGTCTCCACGCTTCGACCGAGGCATGCATGGTGTCGATTTGATCCCTCGCTGCGTCCTCGGCGTTCTTCATGAGGTCCGGCACCTGGGCGTGGATGAACGCGGAGAGCTCCGCCTGGGGCACGTGGTTGGAAGCGAGCACGGAGGTCACGAGCGCGAGCGAGGCATCGAGCAGGCGGTGCTGCCGCGCCAGGGCGTCCGCCGGAAGGCCCCGGGTGTCCAGGCTCCTGGACGCAGCGGTGATGAGACGCCGCAGCGTGGTGAGCCGCGTGCGCGTCTCCTCATCGAGCGGGTCCTGCTGTCCGGCCAGCAGGACCTGGAGCGCGAGGGGGACGTGGGTGACGGCCTTGTATTCGTGATAGCGCCGCGTCCGCGCGGGGGCTTCGAAGCGCTGGCCGCGCATCCGAAGGATGAGCACGTCATCGATCTGCGCGATGACCGGCCCCAGGCGCGACCGCTCGGCTTCGCGGCGCGCGGCATACGCATCGCGGAACGCCTGATTGAGCACGGAGAGCGGATCCTCGGCCTCCAGCGCCACGGCGCGAGCGACGTCGGAGGGAGGTTCAGGAGGCGGGGAAGGGGAGGCGGGACCACCCACGGGGCACTCGGCCATGATGGCGGGCACCGTAGCGCCCACCGCGCGCCCGTCACCCGTGTCCGGGCGCTGGATGTCGGGATTCCTTCAACCGGACACGCCCGTCCTCAGGGCGATGACTGGAGGCTGACGGGCGGTGGCACCGCGATGCCCGAGGGCGTCGCGGCCGTCAGGTCCCGGACCATCCGCGCCAGCCCCGCATCCTTCGGCGAGAGCGCGGAGGCCCGCGCGTACAGCTCGCGAGCCAGCTCCAGCCGTCCCGCGCGCAGGTGGTGCTCCGCGGCGATGGCCACCACCCGCCACTCCTCCGGAGCCTCCGCGAGCCGCGCCGCCACCGCGCCCTCCAGGGGGGCCGTGGGAAACGCGGCGTTCGGCGTGCGCTGGAGCGCGACGGTATAGGACCGGAGCGCCTCCGCGTTCCGCCCCAGCGCTGCCAGGGCCCGCGCCCGGAGGTACTCCGTCGGCGCGAGGTCCGGAAACAGGGCGAGCACCCCTTCGGCGTCCGACAGCGCTCCCGCCGCGTCGCCCCAGGCCAGCCGCTCCGAGGCTCGCGCGTGCCGAGCGTCCAGTGAGTCGTGCATGGCGAACAGCTCCGCCTCCCACGCCTCGCGCCGGGGATCCCCCAGCGCCTCCGCCCCCGCGACCGCGAACGCCAGCGCGTCCAACGTGCCGCCTCGCCGCCTCAGGGACTCCGCCGCGTCGGCCAGGGCCCGCTGTCTCTCTCCGCCCGCCAGCCGGCACCGCGCGGACACCAGCAGCGGATCCAACGACGTGTCGTAGAGCACGCCCCGGAAGCCCGCCTCCGCCGCCGCCTCCGCCGCGGGCAGCGCCTGCTCGCAGTGCCCAGCGCGCCGCGCCAGCTCCGCCATGAAGAAGAGGTCCATCGGCGTGTCCGCGCCGAACCGCTGGAGCGACAGCGCCGCGGAGCGCGCCGCCACCTCGGGGGACTCGAACGGCACGCCGCGCAGCGGGCGCAGCATCGCCGTGAAGGGCTGCGCCGCCTGGAGCCGCTCGAACGCGCGCGTGGCCTCGTCATAGCGCCCCGCCGCCAGCGCGGACGCCAGGGCGGCGCCATCCGCCGCGCTCGTCTCGCCGCGCTCGAACTGCCGCTGCACGTCGCGCACGAAGGGGAACAGCACCGGCAGCGTGAACACCGCCGCCGTCAGTCCGGCGGACAGCGCCAGCGCCCGGGGTTGCCGCCGCGCCTGGAACACCGCCGCCGCGCCCACGCCCGCGAACAGGGCCCACGCCGGCAGCGCGGCGACGCGGTAGCGGCTCACCACGTAGAACCCCAGCGCGAGCACCGAGCTGGCGAACAGGTACAGCACCCCCCAGCCCACCCGCTCGCGGCGGAGCAACGCGACGAGCAGCCCCGCCAGGCCCATCAGCCCCAGTGTCTGCGCGCTCACCAGCGGCCACGCCGCCAGCCGCGCCTCCGCGCGACGGACCTCCACCAGGTCGTGCCCGTCCGGCCCGAAGAGGAAGAACGCCAGCTTCCGGCCCAGGAGCCCCAGGAACGTGCCCGGCTCCCACGTCGCGAAGGCCCACGTCTTCTTCACCCAGAACAGCTCCGCGTCCGCCGGGGACAGCGCATGGCCCACGTCCGCGCGCGCGAACTCGCGGTAGAGGTGGTGGGCGTAGTCCGGGCGGTCCACGGAGCGCAGCTGCGCCTCGTACTGCTTCAGCAGCGTGGGCGGCTGCGCGCCCAGGCCCGTGCCCTCCGGCCGGTTGCCCATGTGCAGCACCGCGCCCGCGCTCATCGTCGCGCCCACCTGCGAGCCCACCTTCGCGCGCACCACGAGCGTCGGCAGCGCGGACGCCACGAGCCCCACGGCCAGCAGGAGGCCCGGCGCCAGCCACCGCCACCGCCGCCCGGGCTGCCCCCACGCCTCCCGCACCATCCACAGCGCCGCGAGCCCCAGGATGAACAACCCCGTGGGCCGCGTCGCCCCGGACAGCCCCAGCAGCACGCCCGCGCCCACCACGGAGGGCGCGCGGAAGCCCGGGCTCGCCGCGGACAGCAGCGCCAGCGCCGCCAGGTTGAACACCATCACCAGCAGGTCGGGCTCCAGCGTGGCCTCGTACAGCAGCACCGGCACCGTCACCGCCAGGAGCGCCGCCGCCACCAGCCCCGCCGCGCGCGACACCAGCCGCGAGCCCAGCACGTACACGGCCCACAGCCCCACCGCGCCCGCCAGGCTCTGGAGGACGCGCAAGGGCCCGGGCGCGACGAGCGCGTTGAGCAGCAGGTAGAGCGGGCTGAAGTCCGCGCCCTGCTCCGGGGACAGCGTCCCCTGGGCCAGCATGCGCGCGCTGTCTGGATACTTCCCGAACATCCACGCGGGCAGCAGGGTCAGCCCCAGGGCGACGTGGAGCAGGCACAGGAGCCCGAGCATCCCGGGGACGAACCAGGGGCGGGACGCGAGGGGCGGCGCGGACGGAGCATTCACGAGCGGCCCATCCTACAGGTCCGGCGCAGCCTGTCCCCACCCACGCGAAAGGCCGGCCCCGCGTCGGCGCGGGGCCGGCCTTCCTTCACTGCTCAGCGAGGGCGGCGGTCAGGCGCTCAGTCGACCGGACGCACCTGGACCTGCATCACGGTCTCGTTCTTGTTCACCGACAGCACCTCGATGATGGTGCCCGTCTTCGGGACCTTCACGCCGCCGTACGGCTGCGAGGCGTACCAGAACTCGTTCGTGTCGTTGAACACCGGCACCGCGGGCTGCGAGGGGTACTCGTTGCGCGGGTAGCCGTTGGGCTTGAGCGACAGCGGGAAGCTGGGGTCCAGGCCGAACGTCGCGTCGTGCGTCTGCACGCGGCCGGACCAGTAGCGGCCGTCGCTGCGCTGCAGGGGCTGCGGGCGCGAGTCGATGGGCAGGATGCGGCCCTCGCCCGGGTGCTGCGACACGTTGTTGTTCGACTGGGACGTGTCCCAGTAGGTGACGAGCAGGCCGGGGTTGTACGAGTAGCGCTCCGCCCAATCCACCAGGCCGTCCGCGCTGAAGCCGTAGTTGTACGGGCCCGTGGCCAGCCCCTCGTCGTAGCCGCGGAACTGGCGCCACTCGGCCAGGTAGTAGTTGTCGTAGTAGGTGTTGGTGCCGTCCGTCACGAAGAACGTCGACTTGTCCCACCACTTGTGGCCCCACTCGCCGTCGTCACCGAAGACGTAGGTGTTCTTCGCCCACAGCTGCACGAAGTCCACCAGGAAGCCCTTGTTGAACGCCGCCGCGTCCGTCTTGTAGCGGAGCTTCAGGGTGACGGTCTTGCCCGCGTACGCGGACAGGTCGAACTCCAGCGGCACCCAGCCGTTGGACGTGCCGGTGATGCCGTTGCCCAGGTTGTTGCCCCAGGGGTTCGAGGTGCGGCTGACCGCGCTGGGCAGGTTCACGAACGGGCCGCCCTCCACGGAGAGCGCGACGTAGGCGTAGTCCCAGTCCTCCTCGATGTCGAACCAGGTCTGGAACGAGAAGGTGATGGGCTTCTTGTTCGGCAGCTTCACCGTCTTCTCCAGCACGCGGTCCAGGTTGTTGCCCTGGCCGCCCTGCCACATGCCCTGGCCCTCGTACGGGGCGGTGGTGGGCTGCACCACGGGCTTGCCGGGCAGCTTCACCACGAGCGCCTGCTTCGCGTTCTGGGACGTGAACTCCGCGGGGCCCAGCTTGTGGTACGAGTACAGGCCCGCGGACGTGGAGGCGTAGTCCAGCCAGCCCAGTTGGAGCTTGTCCCAGGCGAAGAAGTCACCCGGACGGCTGCCGATGTCCGTGGTGCCGTCGTTCAGGTACGAGCCGGACGACATGATGGTCCAGAAGCCCGTCCCGTTGTCCGCCGCGTTCGTCGTGTCGTAGTGGTCCGGCAGGCCCAGGTCGTGGCCGAACTCGTGCGCGAACACGCCCAGCCCGCCGTTCTCCGGCTGGATGGTGTAGTCGCCCACCCACTTGTCCACGCCCGTGCCGAAGCGCGCGCCGCCGTTCGGGTTGTACGCGGGGCCGGTGCCGTCCGGGCCCGTGCCGTTGCTGTACGCGTACCAGCGGTGGCTCCACACGGCGTTGGGACCCTGCGCGCCGCCGCCGACCTCCTCACCCATGCCGGCGTGGACGATCTGGAAGTGGTCGATGTAGCCGTCCGGCTCGTTGAAGTCGCCGTCGCCGTCGTAGTCATACCGGTCCCACGTGTCGAACGTGTCCAGGTACGCCTTGATCTCCGCGGGCGTCTTGCCGGCGGCCAGCTGGTCGTTCGTCCACGCCTTGATGGCGTCGCTGATGAGCGGCCACACGGAGTTGGAGCAGCTGGAGCTGCCGCACAGGTTGTTGCCGTAGCGGGCGGCGTTGTACGGCACCTTCACCCACTCGGACACCGTGCCGGACACGGTGTAGCGGCCGGACGACGCGGCCTTGTAGAAGTTCGCCACCGAGTCCGCGCCCGGCGTCGTGTCGAAGTAGAGCTTCTCGAAGTGCTCGCGGTTGTAGTCCGGCTGCCAGATGGTGGTGTTGTCCACCGAGCGGTCCGGGGCCGGGATCTCGTTGTGCAGCGGGCCCGGGAGGTCGCCGCCCGGGTTGGTGGCGGGGTTGCCGAACACCGGGTGGATCTGCGTCCCGTACTCCACCAGGATGACGAAGATGCGGTCCGTGCGCTCCAGCTCCAGCTCCACGAACTTGCCGTTCGCCAGCTTCTGCACCTTGCCGGGCTGACCGCGGCCCTCCAGGCGCTGCTGGAGCGCCTGCGCCTTCAGCTCCTTCTGCTGCTCGCCCAGGAGGTGGGGCAGGTCATCCGCGATGTCCTGGACCACCGACTTGCGCAGCGACGCCGCCTGCGGGGCGATGTCCGGTTGCGGCTTCTCGTACCACGCGCGCTCCGCGTACGCGGACGGCGCCGCGAGCGCGAGCAGGCCAACGGCCAGCCAAGACGGGTTTCTCCGCATTGCCACTCCTAGGGGTCAGGTCAGACTTCCCGGCGGGTCCGGGAGTGCCGAGTTTCTAATGGAGACCCTGTCCTCTTGGGAAGACCGGGTGGTTAAATTTTTCCTGCAAGGACGGATTGGGTCATTCGTCGGCTGGCGGTCGAAAATCCGAGAATGGGTAGGGGAGGGCGGGGGGCGAGGGACTACGGTTCCGGTCCGTTATGGCGCGTGCACGTCCCGTGGATCCCCCGCTGCGGCGGGATGTCCGGCTCTTGGGCCGGCTGTTGGGTGAGGTGTTGGTGGAGCAGGAGGGGCAGGCCCTCTTCGACAAGGAGGAGGAGGTCCGCCACCTGGCCATCCAGCGTCGGAGGGGGCCGGTGGCCGGACGACGCGCCGCGGCGGCGGAGCTGGCGGCGGTGCTGCGGCGGCTGCCCTCGGAGCAGGTGGAGCCGGTGCTTCGCGCCTTCTCCGTCTACTTCCAGCTGGTGAACCTGGCGGAACAGCACCACCGCATCCGCCGCGCGCGGGCCCACGCGAGCCCCACCGCCACCCGGCCCCAGAAGGGGTCGCTGGAGGCGACGCTGCTGACGCTGAAGGCCGCGGGCGTGAGCGCCGACAAGGTGCGTGAGGCGCTGGGGACGCTCAAGGTGACGCTCACGTTCACCGCGCACCCGACCCAGGCGGTGCGCCGCACGCTCCTGGAGAAGCTCTACCGGCTGGCGCAGCTGCTGGAGGAGCGCGACCGGTGCTCGCTGACCCCGCGCGAGGCCGCCGCGAACCTCCTGGCCATGCGCGAGGAGATCACCGCGCTCTGGCAGACGGACGAGCTGCGCCGCGAGCGCCCCACCGTGGGCGACGAGGTGAAGAACGTCCACTGGTACGTGGAGGAGATGCTGGCGGAGCCCGTGGCCCGGCTGCCGGAGGCGCTGGACTGGGCCTTCGAGCGCGCCTACGGCGAGCCCCTGGGCGCGCTGGACACGCCCGTGCGCGTGCACTCGTGGGTGGGCGGCGACATGGACGGCAACCCGCTGGTGACGCCGGAGGTGTTCGCGGACACGCTGCGCGCGCACCGCGCCCGGGGCCTGCGGCTGCTCATCCGCGACGTGGAGCGGCTGGGCGGGATGCTGTCCCAGTCGGAGCGGCACGCGCGCCCCACCCAGGAGCTGGAGCGCTCCCTGGAGGAGGACGCCAGGGCGCTGCCGGACCTGGCGCGGCAGCAGGGCCCGCGCACGCTGGGCGAGCCGTGGCGCCGCAAGCTGCGCTTCATGGAGGAGCGGCTGTCGCTCGCGCTGGAGCACGTGCTGGCGCGGCGGCAGGGCCGCGAGTCCACGCTGCCGCCCGGGGCCTACCGCTCGCCGGAGGCGCTGGGCGAGGACCTGGCGGTGCTGGAGCGGTCGCTCTTCGCGGCGCGCGCGGAGCACGCGGGCCTGCGCGAGGTGCGCCGCATGTCCGAGCGCGTCCGCGCCCTGGGCCTGGGCCTGGGGGAGCTGGAGGTCCGCGCGCCCGCGGAGGACGCGGTGAGCGCGGCGGCGTCGCTCGACGGCGGCCCGGCCCCCACGGACGGCGGGAAGCGGCTCCTGGAGGTGCTGGCGAGGCTGCGCGAGGGGCAGGACGAGGGCGGCGAGTCCGTGTGCCGCACGCTCATCCTCTCCATGGCCTCCACCGCGGACGACGTGCTGGCGGCCTTCCGGTGCCTGAAGCACGCGGGGCTCTGGGACCGGGAGCGGCGGTGCGCCACCGTGGACGTGGCGCCCCTCTTCGAGCAGCTGGGCGCGCTGGACGGCGGGCCGGACGTGCTGCGCCAGCTCTTCGCGCACCCGGAGTACCGCCAGCACCTGAGGGGCCGCGGGGTGCAGGAGGTGATGGTGGGCTACAGCGACTCCGGCAAGGAGGTGGGCCTGCTCGCCGCCAGCGCCGCGCTGTACCGCGCCCAGGTGGCGCTCACCCAGGTGGCGGACGAGCACGACGTGCCCCTGCGCCTGTTCCACGGCCGCGGCGAGACGGTGGCGCGCGGCGGCGGCCCCGCCCAGACGGCCATCCTCGCGCTGCCGCCGGGCACCGTGGCCGGCGCCTACAAGGCCACCGAGCAGGGCGAGGCGATGGACCACAAGTACGCGCGCCCGGAGCTCACCCAGCGCACGCTGGAGCTGGTGGTGGGCGGCGTGCTGCTGCACACGCTGGACGCGCAGCCGCGCCCGTCCCCGGAGGACGAGTCCACCTTCCGCGCCGCCTTCGACACGCTGGCGGAGGCCGGGCGCAAGGCGTACCGCGCGCTCGTCTGGGAGGACCCGCGCTTCGTGGAGTTCTTCATGCAGGGCACGCCGGTGGAGGAGATCTCCGCGCTGCCCATCGGCTCGCGCCCCAGCAAGCGCAAGGCGGGCGGGCTGGACACGCTGCGCGCCATCCCGTGGAGCTTCGCGTGGACGCAGACGCGCGCCATCCTCCCGGCCTGGTACGGCGTGGGCAGCGCGCTGGAGGCGTCCGCGGCCACGCCCGAGGGCGCCGCGCTCCTGAAGCGCATGTATCAAGAGTGGCCCTTCTTCCGCGCGGTCATCGACAACGTGACCATGGTGCTGGCCAAGACGGACATGGCCATCGCGGCGCGCTACGCGAAGCTCGCCCCCGCGTCCACGCGGCCGCTGTGGCTGCGCATCCAGCAGGAGCACTCGCGCACGCGCCGCGCGGTGAAGTCGCTCACCGGCGAGGCGAAGCTGTTGGACAACAACCCGCAGCTCCAGCGGAGCATCGCGCTGCGCAACCCCTACGTGGACCCCATGTCCTTCCTCCAGGTGGAGCTGCTCAAGCGCAAGCGGGACGGGGATGCCGCGTGCGACCGCCCGCTCCTCCTGGCGCTCAACGGCATCGCTGCGGGCATGCGGAACACCGGTTAGAGAAGGGACCATGGCCCAGGAGACGTTCGTCGTGGAGGAGACCAACCCCAGGCACGGCTTCGCGCGCGTGCGCCCGGAGCAGGGGCAGGGGTCGTTCCATACCGCCCTCTACCCGGATCCGGAGTTCAGCCAGGCGCCGCCCTTCCAGCTTCGCAAGGGGGACCGGGTGACGGGCTTGCGCCGGGGCCAGACGGTGTCGGAGGTGTCCTGGCTCACGCGCGTGGAGCCTCCCTGGGAGGAGGTGGAGCGCGTGGCGGAGCTGCTGGCGCTCCTGGAGCGCTGGGAGATCCGCGTCCCCCACGAGGCCCGCGCCCTGGCGGAACACGCCTGGCGCGACAGCAGGGAGAACCCCCTGCGCGACGCGCTCCAGGCGCAGCTGCCCACCTTCTTCGACCTGGAGGGCGCCCACCCCTTCGAGGACCCCACGCTGCTGGAGCGGCTGTCCGCCGTCATGCAGCCGTACCTGCCGGGCTTCGCCATCCAGCCGGTGCAGGGCCAGCCCGCGGTGCGCGTGGAGCCCGGCGCCGTGGAGGTCCCCGCGGGCGTGGGGAGCTGGGACGCGCCGCAGCCCACCTTCGTCCCGATGATCGCGGAGGTGAACGCGCGGCTCGCCGCCGCCGGCGCCCCCGTGCGCTGGGTGCCCACGCGCGAGGACTGGGTGCTCGCGCCGCCCGCGCTGGCCGCGCTCCTCCAGAAGCACGGCCTGCTCGAAGCCACCGCGCCCCCTGAGTGACGGAGGAAGGGGCCTCCCGCCGCACCGTGTCGAAAGACGGTGGGAGGTCAAAGAGTTGTCTGGTAGAGGACGAAGTCGCCCATGCGTCTCCGCTCCTCGACTCTTCTCCTCGTGGGTCTCCTCGTCCTCGCCGGGCCCGGCTGTGAGCCCGAACCCGCGCGGCGGCTGAGCGAGACCGAGCTTCCACCGTCCTCGGAGCCGCGCGTCACCATCGACGGGCACGAGCCGGACACGCACCGGCTGTTCGGCACGGTGGCGAGCGACGCCGGCAGGGTCCTGGTGGAGGTCTACGAGGACGGGCGGTTCCTGGGGCACGCGGACCTGGACGACGGGCGCTGGAGCCTGCCCTGGTGGCCGGGCCGCCGCGCGCTGGCGCTGGAGGTGGTGGCGCGAGACGCGCAGGGCGCGGAGGCGCGAGCGCGCGTCGACTTCCAGCACCTGAGGTTCGACGCGCGGCCCGGGCTCTACCAGCCGGAGACGCTGCTGGCGCTGCCCACGACCCCGGGGTTGCGGACGTACTTCACCCGGGACGGCTCCACGCCCACGCCCGGGTCGCAGCGCTACACCGGCCCCATCGCGCTGCTGGCGCGCTCGCTGCAACCGGTCCGGTGGTCCTTCATCCCCACGACGGCGCCCAGCGCGACGGAGGGCTCGCGGTGGGTGGCGCCGCGGGAGGAGCCGCCCCAGGCCGCGGTGGTGCGCTACCGCCAGTACGCGGGCACGGAGCCGGCGGGCCCGGTGCGCACGCGCACGTTCATCATCGGGCGGGCGCCGTCCACGCTGCCGGTGCTGTCGCTCGTCACGGACGCGGAGAACCTCTTCGACCCGGTGAAGGGCATCTACGTGCCCGGGGTCCTCTCCGAGGCCGCGCCCGACAATCCGGAGGCGGCCAACTACATGCAGGACGGCAAGGAGTGGGAGCGCCCCGTCCACGTGGAGTGGTTCGAGACCTCCGGCGAGCGCGTGTTCGACCAGGAGGCGGGCGTGCGCATCCACGGCTCGGGCAGCGCGGTGCTGCCGCAGAAGAGCCTGCGGCTGTACGCGAAGGAGGACTACGGCCCCAAGACGTTCGCGGGGGCGGTGTTCCCCGGCTCCCCGGTGACGGAGTTCACGCGGATGGTGGTGCGCACGTCCGGTCAGGATCAGGGCGTCACCAAGCTGCGAGACTGCGTGCTCCAGGGCCTGCTGGCCGAGACCCGGCTGGCGCTCCAGGCCTGCCGTCCCACGCTCGTCTACATCAACGGCGAGTACTGGGGCCTGCACGAGCTGCGTGAGCGCCTGGACGAGTACTACCTGGCGTCCCACTACGGCGTGGACCGCAAGAAGGCCGTCATCCTGGAGAACGTCGGGGCCGTGGACGTGGGGGAGACCGAGGACGAGCAGCCCTACCAGGAGCTCCTCGCCTACGTCGCGGAGCACGACTTGTCCGTGCCGGAGCACTACGCCTGGGTGCGCGAGCGGATCGACGTGGAGGACTTCATCGACTACCAGGTCGCGCAGCTCTACCTGGGCAACGCGGACTGGCCGGACAACAACGTGAAGTTCTGGCGGCTGCGCACGAAGAAGCCCGTGCCGGACGCGGCCTACGGGCAGGACGGCCGTTGGCGCTGGCTCGTCTACGACCTGGACTTCGCCCTGAGCTACGGCCCGGACTACGACAGCCTGGGGCGCGTGCTGAACGACCCGCCGGAGGTGCCGGCCTGGGCCCCCCAGCTCCTGCGGGCGCTGCTCCAGTCGCCGGAGTTCAAGGCCCGCTTCATCGAGCGCTTCCTCTGGCACATCGAGCACACCTTCGCGGCGGAGCGGGTGCTCGCGGCCCTGGACGCGGCGGTGGAGGGGCTCGAGCCGGAGATGCCGGGCCAGGTGGCGCGCTGGGCGCAGCCGGACTCCCTGGAGGTCTGGCGCGCGAACATCGAGTCCCTCCGGGAGACGCTGCGCCAGCGGCCGGCGGCCATGCGCCGGCTGCTGGAGCAGCACCTGGGGCCGCTGTAGCGGCGCGGCCGGCCCCAGGGGAGCGCCGTCAGTAGCCGTAGCCGGCGCTGCGCACGTCCACCAGCTGGCCGTCGCGGAAGATGGCGATCTGCATCAGCCGGTTGGGCCCGAAGTTGTAGGTCCACTCCTCCACGCTCGAGGACGTCGTCACCTGCGTGGAGGACTCCCCGTACTGCCCCCGGTTCCGCGTGCCCTGCCGGGACTTGTTGGACGTGCGCTCCGACCGGGTCTGCTTCGACACGGGCTCGCCGCACTTGGCGACCGCCTCCGACTGTGAGGCGCCCTCGGACACGAGCTTGTTGTCGCAGCGCAGTGAGGCCGCGTGGGCGAGCGAGGGCAGGGCGAGGCAGGCGACGACGAGGGCCGCGGGAAGGGCGCGCATGGAAGGCTCCTGGAAGCAGGAAAGGTTGGGAACACCGCCTGGACGCAGCGGCCCCGAACCTATTCAACCCCTCCGGGTGCTTTCCAGCCGGCCGGGCGCTACAGGCCGCCCTTCTCCTTGAGGACCCGGACCACCTCGTTCGCCATGACCTGGTGCCCCTCGGCGGAGGGGTGGATGCCGTCCACCTCCAGGCCGTCCTTGTAGAGGTCCGCGTTGCCCGGCTGGCGCATCACCGCCTCCAGGTCGATGACCTCCGCGCGCGTCAGCTTGCGGAGCCAATCGTTGAACTCGCGGCGCTGGGTCTTCACCAGGTCGTAGCTGCCCTCGTTCGTCTTCTCCTTGGGCAGCAGCGTGCTCACCCACAGCCGGCACATGGGCTGGAGCTGATCCAGGATCTGGGTCATCCGCTGCTCCAGCTTCTCCACCGTCATGTCGGCGGCGCCCAGGTCGTTGGTGCCCAGGAGCACGATGCAGTCCGTGACGCCCTGGAGCGCCAGCACCTCCTGCGGCAGCTGGAGGTGCGCGTCCCAGAACCCCTGTCCGGACACGCCCGAGTTCACCACCGGCACGCCCAGCTGCTTCTCCACCAGGGCCGGCCACGCGGCGCGCGTGTCGTTGAAGGTGTCCATGTAGCCCTCGGTGATGCTGTCGCCGATGGCCACGAAGGCCCGCCCCGGCGCGCCCTCCACGTCCACCGTGGCCACGCCCAGGGACTTCTCCCACGGCTGGCCGCCCAGCGCGCCCTGCGTGGTCGCGAAGGCGCCGGACTTCATCCAGCTGTCCGGGAACGCGTCGATCCCGCTCTGGGCCACCGCCCCCTTCACCTCGAAGCTGAGGGCCAGCTCGTCGCGGAACGCCACCGGGAACGCGACCGGATCCGACGTCACCAGGGTGCGCGCGCTCGCGGTGAAGCCGGCGTTGCCGTTGAACGTGAGCGACACGGGCGCGGACGCCAGCGCGCCGCTGGCGCCCGCCTTCGCCACGGTGGCCCGCTGTAGCGTCAGGGTGCCGTCGCCGGAGCGGAAGGTGACGCGCACGCGGCTGCCCGCGCGCCCCACCGGCACCTTCAGCCGGTAGGTGGTGACGCTCCCCACGCTGTTGGAGAGGCGCAGCGCCTGGTGGAAGCCGGGCTGGAAGCGGGTGGGGAGGGGCGCCAGGGGCGGCGAGGCCTGCACCTGGTGCCCGTCATGCAGCGTCAGCGTGGGCGCGGCCTCCACGGACTCCGGCGCGGCGGGCGTCGTCACCTCCGCGTCGGTGTGGCCCGCGCTTGCTGGCTCGTCCGTCGCGCCGTCGTTCGTGCCTCCGCAGCCCGCCATCAGCCCCAGGGCTCCGAAACATCCCCAGCGCAGCGCCTTCCTCAAGCCCATGCCCACGACCTCCCGGTGCAAGACGACGATGTGCACGATGTCCCCTCGTGGCGACTCGGGGATTCATGGCGCGCGCCAGGCCCCGGAGCCCGAGGGCGGGCACGGATGGCGCGGAGCGCACCCCACACGGTGGCGGGCCGGGGCCCTGGCGGACCCGCGCGCTCGTCACTCCGGGCGGGGGGCTTCCTCGGATGGGCAATCCGGTGCCCTATGGGACGCAGGCGCCCACGTCGCCGTTCTGGTTGATGGCCCGGCAGGCCGCGCCGTCCTCGCAGCCGGGCGAGCCCGCGGGCGTGCGGCACAGCGTCCGGCACGCGCCGCGGCCGTCGGTCAGCACGCAGGTGCTGCCTGCTGAACACTGGTTGCTGAAGTCGCACGCGGCGCCCTCGGGCAGCGCCCCCTGGCCCGCGCACACCGGGCCGTTGGCGGACGGGTAGCAGCCCAGCGGGCTCTCACAGTCCTGCGCGAATGGATCACACCGCGCGGACGCCGGGCCGCACACCAGCGGCAGCTCGCGCGTGCCGGCCAGCCGCAGCACGGTGTTGCACTCGCCCGAGCCGCAGTCGCTCGTCGCGTGGCACAGCTTGCGGCAGAAGAAGGCCGTGCCGCCGTCGCCCTGCGACTCGTCCTTGCAGTAGAGGCCGGACGCGCACGTGTCATACGTCTGGCCCGGAGGCGACTCGGCCAGCGTGCACGGCGCGCCCTCGGTGGCGGTGCCCGCGGCGACGCACTGGCGCTCGGTGCCTCCGGCGTCCAACCCCACGTAGGTGCAGCGCTGGCCGGACGGGCAGTCCTGGCGGACCACGTCGCACGCGCCCGCGAAGCACTGGCTGCCCGTGCCGCCATCCGCCAGGTCCGTGTACAGGCACTCCTGGCCCGCCGCGCAGCCCGCCTGCTTCGGCACGTTGCACGCGAAGTCGGAGCTCCCGCCGCCATCGCCAGCATCGAAAGGCCCGGAATCTCCGGCATCCGTGCCAGAGTCCAGCGTCGCTCCGCCATCCGTTGGCGGGCGGACAGTCTCTCCGTCATCGCAGCCCGCCACCCACAGCCCCAGCATCAGGGCTCCCCCCAACAACACGAGACGTGCACTCATCCGGAAACTCCTGGCATCAAAGTAGCCTGGGACTTACACGAGCGATTCCGTTGTCCGGGGGCCCTTGAACCGGGCCTGGAAACCAGCCGACACTTCGGGTTCGAGAACCGAGGGGGTCAGGGTGCGCATGAACACGAAGTTGGATGGGCCGGTGGAGCCAGACCCGTATGTGAATCGTCGCGCCGACGAGCGCGTGGCGGCGCGGTTCGAGGTGCGCTTCGGGCAGATGGAGGACGCGGCGCGCGCGCTGCGGGCCTACTCGCTGAACCTGTCCGCGGGCGGCCTGTGCCTGCGCACGCGCAAGTCCTACGACGTGGGCGCGCAGGTGCGGCTGGCCATGGTCATCGACGGGGAGGAGTTCCACCTCACCGGCGTCGTGGCCTGGGTGCGCGACGAGGCGGAGGCCATCGGCGTGCGCTTCGTCGACGTGAGCGAAGAGGACCACGAGCGCCTGCGCCGCGTGGTCGCGAGCTTCAAGCGCTGAAGCGCCTCGCCGCGAAGGCGCCCGGCCAGGACGCCGGGCCCTCGCGGCGGGCCTGTCGCTACCGCTGGGACTCGCTCTCCGCGTGGCGGAACACCCCGGAGTCGCTCTCCACGTACCCGCACGCCCGGTAGAAGGCGCGCGTCTCCTCGGTGACGTTGATGGGGGCGATGAGCTGTAGCTGCTTCACGCTCAGCACCTTCCCGCGCTGCGCCACCTGCGCGAGCAGCGCGCGGCCCACGCCCCGGCGGCGCCAGCCCTCGGACACGACGAGCTCGTCCACGGTGGCCACGCGCCCGCGCAGCCGCAGCTGCGGCCGGTGGGAGAAGGACACCATGCCCACCGCGCGGTCCTGCGGATCGCCCGCGACGAAGATCTCAATCTCGGGATGGCTGATCACCCAGTGCACCGTCTGCTGATCGGTTCCCTGGGGATAGCCCAGCTCTCGCAGCAGCTGGGCCATGACCTCGGCGTCGCCGCGGCGCGCGCGGCGGATCCGGAAGGCGTTGGCGTCTGGGGCGGGGGTCATGGTGCGGACGATGGGCTGGGACACGGAAGTTGGGATTCTAACGACTGGGCCGCCGGCCTCCAAAGAGGAACGGCGGCCCCCGTGGCTTTCTACGGTGTGGGTGGAACGCCGTGCGTTACGGCTGCTCGCGGCAGAGCGTGCGCAGGGCGGTGGTGATGTCGTTCTGCTGCGGCACGGACGCCATCTCCAGCGCGTCCGCCAGGCCGATGCCCGGGACGAACTTGCCGGCCACCAGCCGGGGCGGCGCGAGCAGCGAGTAGAACAGCTCCTCCACGGTGCGCCGGACCAGGTGCTCGCCGAAGTTGGTGACCTCGGTGTCCTCGTTGACGAAGAGGACGCGGCCCGTCTTCTGGACGGAGGCCTTGATCATCTCCCAGTCGTACGGCCAGAGCGAGCGCAGGTCGATGACCTCCACGCTCAGTCCCTCCTCCGCCAGCTGCGCGGCGGCCTTGATGCACAGGGGCATGGTGCGGCCGTAGCTGACCACCGTGGCCTGGGTGCCCTCGCGCACGAGCTTGCCCTTGCCAATGGGGATGGCGAACGCCTCCAGCGCGGGCCACTGCGGCTTCCACTGCGAGCGGTCGCCCAGGGGCGCGTCGATCATCTTCGACAGCGCGCGGTCATCCTCGGGCTCGCCGGGGAT
This sequence comes from Corallococcus sp. RDP092CA, assembly GCF_041903675.1. Lineage (NCBI taxonomy): Bacteria > Pseudomonadati > Myxococcota > Myxococcia > Myxococcales > Myxococcaceae > Corallococcus > Corallococcus sp. RDP092CA. The sequence continues at coordinate 17,359 of NZ_JAYESI010000052.1, forward strand.
GCGCTCGTCGCCCTTCACGCGCAGCAGCGCCTTGGGCTCCAGGAACATGACGGGGTTGAGGTCCTGGCACGCGGAGATGAGCAGGCCGTACGCGTCCAGCGGCGTGGAGGGCATCACCACCTTCCAGCCGGGGATGTGCGTCATCGTCGCGTCGAAGGAATGCGAGTGGTACAGCGACCCGCGGATGCCGCTGCCCACGGGCGTGCGCACCACCATGGGCACGGCCCAGTCCCCGTTGGTGGACCAGTGCGTGTTGCCCGCCAGCTTGAGCAGGTCGATGGTGTTGTAGATGTAGTCGCAGAACTGGATCTCCGCGACGGGGCGGTTGCCCGCCATCGCCAGGCCCATGGCCGCGCCGATGATGCCGCGCTCGTCCAGGGGGCTGTTCCACGCCGTCTTCAGGCCCTGGGTGCAGGTGAAGACGCCGCCCAGGGGGGCGCCCACGTCCTCGCCGAAGATGTCGGTGACGCCCAGGTTCTCTTCCGCGTAGTGCAGGGCCATGCGGATGGCCTGTGCCATGTTCGCCATGGTTATTTCTTCTCCGCGTAGACGTGGTCCCAGATGGAGTCGCCGGAGGGCTGCGGCTCGTCGCGCACGGTGCGCGCCGCGGCGGCCAGCTCCTCCGTGTAGCGGTTGCGCGCCTCGTCCATCTGCTTGCGGTCGAGGACGCCCTCCTGCTCCAGCCGCGCCTCGAACAGGCGCAGGCAGTCCTGCTCCTCGTTCACGAAGTTGGCGCCGGACGCGGACGAGTGCCCGTACAGGCGCGACACCCGCGCCTCGATGAAGTACGGCTTGCGCTCCTTGCGCACGTAGTCCATCGCGGCCTGGAGCTCCTGGTAGGACTCCACGGGGTCATTGCCGTTGATGGTCTTCGCCGGGATGTTGAAGGCGCGCGCGCGGTCGCTGATGTTCGTCTCGCCGTGCTGGCCGTCCGACGTGGTGCTGATGCCCCACTTGTTGTTGGTGACGATGATCAGGATGGGCAGCGGGTTGGCTGGGCGGCTGCTCCAGATGAGGCAGCTGGCGAAGTCGCCCTCGGCCGTGCCCGCGTCGCCGCCGGTGACGATGGTGATGCCCTCGCCGCCGTGGCGCTTCTGGGCCATGGCCGTGCCCGGCGCGATGGCGTACTGCACCTCGATGGGGGACGTCACCGGCGCGATGTTCTTCGAGCGCCGGCTGAAGTGGCCCGCGAAGTTGCGGCCGCCGGAGTAGGGGTCCGTGGCCGTGTTCTTCATCTGCCGCAGCGCCCCGATGGGCTCCTCGCCCATGGCCAGCAGCGTGGCGGACTGGCGGTAGTGCGCGTGCAGGTAGTCGTAGGCCGGGCCCTCGCCGACCTTCATCAGCAGGCCCAGGGAGACGTTGAACGCCTCCTCGCCGGGACCGCCGATCCAGAAGTAGCCGTGGCCCTGCTTGTACATCTGGATGAGGCGCTCCTCCAGGACGCGCGCCTTCACCATCAGGTCATGGATGCGGATGAGCTGCTCTCGGGGCAGGGAGAGCGGCGCGGAGTTCTCTTTGATCAACCGGGGCCGTGACACGGGCGGAGGACCTCGAAGGGAAAGGAAAGGGACGCCCCTATACTCCGAACGGGGCCTCAAGGCTCAAGGACCCTGACGTCAGGGGTGTTCGCCACGGCCGTTTGGGGGCCCGGGTGGCGCGACGCGGCAATGAGCGCAACTCATTCATGCCGCGTCATGGGCTGTGTTCCGGTCGTGTCACGGGCGCTCCGAGTCCGGGCTGATCGCACGGACGCTGGGGGGCCGGGGGAGGGGGCACCCCCCTGGGAATAGCCCGACAGGTGGTCTCCTCGCGTCAATCAGGAAGTGCGATAGAGTCCGCCCCGCCCCGACCGCGTTTCCACGCGGGCTCCCCCAGGTGTGCCTTTGTCCCGTACGAACACGCGCCTCGACCCCGTAGCCGAACCTCCCGATGCGTCCGATGCGGCGCCCGGCACCCCGCCTCCTCCGCCGGAGTACACGGGCACCCACTCCCGGGAGCTCACCGCCCTGCGCGGGGATCACACGGCGACCCGGCTGACCGGGGCGGTGGGGCTGCCGGCCTCGGAGCCCACCAGCACGGTCATCGCGCCCATGGAGGCCGGCGAGCTGCCCAACGTGGCGGCCATCCGCGGGATGCGGCTGGATCAGCTGCTGCTGCTCACCACGGGGGCGCTGGTCGTCATCATCGTGGGCCTCCTGGCCGCGCTGTCCGCGAAGACGACGGAGGCGCAGCTCACCGCGACCTCGGACCGCTTCACGCAGCGGCTCCAGTCCCAGGCGCGTGAGCTGGGGCAGACGGTGAGCCACACGCTGGCGCTCACCTCCGCCACCAGCCTGCGCGACAACAACTACGCGTTCCTCACGGAGGTGGCGCGCTCCATCATCGCGGACAACCGCAACATCCTGCGCGTGCAGATGTACGACGCGGATGGGCAGCTGGTGGCGGACAGCGACCCCAACGCCAAGCTGGGCGAGGCCTCCGGAGGCCGCACCGCGGAGCGCCGCTGGGCCAGCGCCTTCTTCCAGGGCCAGCCCGTCTTCGAGTTCCAGGAGCCGCTCGACTACGGCTCGCAGGGCGGCAAGGGCGTGGTCGTCATCAGCTACTCGCTGGAGGACCTGCAGAAGCAGCTGCACGAGCTGGAGGAGACCAACCGCGCCGCCGTGCGCGCCAACACGCTGCGCATCGTGGGGTTGGGCGTGGGCTTCGTGGTGCTGGCCGGCGTGCTGGCGGCCTTCCAGAGCCGCCGCATCACCAAGCCGCTGGGCGTGCTCACCCACCGCGTGATGCAGCTGGCCGCCGGTGACCTGGGCGCCCGCGCGGGCACGGCGCCGGGCGCGGGCCGCGAGGTGACGACGCTGGGCGTGGTGTTCAACCACATGGCGGAGCGCATCAAGGTCCTCCTGGAGGACGTGCGCGCCAAGGCGCAGCTGGAGCGCGAGGTCTCGCTCGCGCGCACGGTGCAGGAGACGCTGCTCCCGGGCCGCGAGGCCGTGACGGTGGGCCCCTTGCGGCTGGCGGGGCTCGTGGTGCCCGCGGACGCCTGCGGCGGCGACTGGTGGTTCCGCGCCGCGCTGGATGACCGGCGGGTGGTCATCGGCATCGGGGACGTGACGGGCCACGGCCTGTCCACGTCGCTGGTCGCCACCAGCGCCACCAGCGGCTTCGCGTCCGCCATGACGCTGCGCGAGCCGTCGCAGGTGCACGCGCAGATGCTCATCACCGCGCTCAACGTGACGCTGGCCAACGTGGGCCGCGGCGAGCACCAGATGTCCAGCGCGCTCGCGGTCATCGACGTCTACAGCGGCCAGATCGACTACGCGGCGGGCGCGCACCCGGCGGCGGCCGTCTACAACCGGAACACGCGGCAGATGGCGTCCTTGCCGGCGCGCGGTCCGCTCCTGGGCGCGAACGTGGCCTCGCAGTTCACGTCGCGCCAGGCGCAGCTGAGCCCCGGCGACATCATCGTCTGGTACACGGACGGCCTCACCGAGGCGCGCGACGGCGCCAACCGCCTCTACGGGACGCAGCGGCTGGCCGCCGCCATCCAGGCCCACGCCCACCTCCCCGCCGACGCCCTGCGCGACGCGCTCCTCGCGGACGTGCGCGCGTACAGCGCCGGTCAGCCCCAGCGCGACGACATCACCGTCATCGTCGCCGAATTCAGCCCCGCCCCCACGCCGTGATGAACCGCATGCGCCCATTCCTCCGCTCCCCGCGCCGCGTCTCCTCCGCGCTCGTCCTGCTGGCCGCCCTGTCCGGCCCGCCGACGGCGCTCGCCCAGTTCCGCCCCCCGCCCGCCACCGAGGCGCAGCGCATGACGGAGCAGGGGGAACAGGCGCTCGTGTCCGCCAACGCCGCCGCCGCCAAGGGCGACAAGAAGGAGGCGGACGAGAAGTTCAAGAAGGCGCTCCAGCTCTTCGAGCAGGCGCTCGCCCAGGACCCGCTGTCCGTCACCGCCGCCGCGGGCCTGGGCAGCGCCGCCAACGCGCTCCAGGACTTCCAGCGCACGGCCACGCGCCTCCAGCCCGTGTTCGCGCAGCACCCGTCGGAGCTGTCGCTCGCGTACCCGCTGGGCACCGCGTACTTCAAGCTGCGCCGCTTCCAGGAGGCGGTCCCGGTGCTGGAGCAGGTGGCCGCCGCGGATCAGCCGGACCACCTCATCGTCCACTACTACCTGGCCAGCTACTACCTGTACGTCCAGGACGGGAACCGGGCCGTGACGCGGCTGCAGCGCTACCTGGCGCTGCGCCCGGAGCGGCTCGCGGGCAACGACTTCCAGATCCACGAGCTGCTGGGCAAGGCGCACCTCCTCCGCCGGGACGCCGCCGCCGCGCGCGCCTCGTTCGAGAAGGCGCAGGCCGGCCGGCCGGAGTCCGCGACCGCGCAGATCGGGCTCGCGGCGGTGATGGAGCTGGAGGGGCGGGGGGCCGAGGCCCGCGCGCTCCTCGAGCGGCTGGTGACGAAGTTCCCGCAGGTGGCGGAGCCGAAGGAGCGCCTCGCGCGCCTGTACCTCGCCGCGGGCGACGTGCCGCGCGCGGACCTCCAGGCCACCGCCCTGATGAAGCTGGGCTCCACGCCCGCCGCGCACCTGCTCTTGGGCGACGTGCGGCTCGCGCAGAAGCAGCCCGCGCAGGCGGAGGCCGAGTTCCGCAAGGTGCTGGCGCTGCAGCCGGGCCTGCTGATGGGGCAGATCGCCGTGGGCAAGGCGCTCCAGGCGCAGGCCCGTCATGAAGAGGCCATCCAGTTCCTGGAGTCGGCGGTGAAGTCGGGCGGCGGCAGCCTGGAGCTGTGGGCGACGCTGGGCTCCGTCAACCGCCGCGCCGGCCGCTTCCAGCGCGCGGTGGAGGTGCACCGGCGCGTGGTGGAGATGGCCCCGCGTCAGGCGCTGGGCTGGATGCTGCTGGGCGCGGACCACTTCGCCACCGGCCAGTGGGATCAGGCCATCGAGGACTACGGCAGCGCGCTCCAGGTGGAGCCCGGCCACCCCGGCGCGAAGCAGTGGCAGGCGCAGGCGCTGGCCCACCGCGCGCGAGACCGCGCCGGCACCCAGCGCCTGGACGACGCCGTGCGCGACCTGCGCCGCGCGTATGACCTGGACCGCACGGTGCCCATGGCCCGCCGGCTGGGCGCGGCGCTCCTGGACAGCCACCAGTTCGCGGAGGCCCGCAAGGTGATGGAGGGCGCGGTGACGCTGCCGGGCGCGACCTGGCGCGAGCACCTGCTGCTGGGCTACGCGCGGCTGGGCAGCGGCGACGCGCAGGCCGCGCTCGCCGCCTTCACCCAGTCCGGCGAGTCCACGCAGGAGCCGGATCAGCGCGCGGAGGCGTCCGCGGGCGCCGCGCTCGCGGAGGTGGAGCTGGGCCAGGTGGACGCCGCCGTGCAGCGGCTGACGGACGCGGGGCCCTCCAAGACGGCGGCGAAGGTGGCGGAGGCGAACCTGCCCCGCGTGCTGGTGCGCCGCGCCCTGGCGAAGCTGGAGGCGGGCGACGCGGCCGCGGCGAACCGGGACCTGGACGCGGTGGAGCGCCTGGGCACCGGCAAGGGCACGGACCTGGCGAAGCTGGCCGCCTTCGCGCGGGCGCTCGCGCGCGCCGAGGAGGGGCGGTTCGCGGAGGCCTCCGCGGGCATCAAGCGCGCCCTCACGCCGGCGCCGGACTGGGCGTGGCCCAACACGCGCACGCTCGCGGACGCGTTCGTGCTCTACCGCCAGGGCAAGGTGGCGCCCGCGCGCAGGCTGCTCGCCGCCGCCCAGAAGAAGCCCATGCCCGGGCAGCCGAAGTGGATGGGCCACTTCACCGGCGCGCTGCTGCGGCGCGAGGCGGCCCTGGCCTACGCCTCCGGCAACATGAAGGCGTCGCAGAAGGCGCTGAAGGCCGCGCTCGCCGCGACCCCCGACGACGTGCTGGTGCAGCACAACCTGGCGTGCGTGGACTGGCGCCAGGGCGACACCGCGTCGGCGCTGGCCACGTGGAAGCGCCTGGAGACGGCCGTGCCCGTGGCCTCGCTCAACCTGGGCATCGACGCGCAGGAGCGCCGGCATGAGCCCGCCGAGGCCGTGGACGCCTGGCGCCGCTACCTGGCGTCCGGCTCGGGAGCCCGGGCCGCCCAGGTGCGTGAATGGAAGGACCGCCTGCAGGGCCTCTATGGACTGGGTGACGCGCAGGGCGCCACGCCGGCCACCGGGGTCGCGGAGGAGACGCCGTGAAGACGCCATCCCTTGTCGCGCGGTGGAGCGTCCTGCTCGCCGCCGTGCTGTTCGTCGCCATCCCCGCGTCCGCCGCGCCGAAGAAGGCCACGCTGGGCGTGTTCCTCGCCACCACGCTGTCGGACGGCCAGGAGCGCTTCCAGTACGCGGAGGCGCTCGCCCAGAAGCTGGAGGCCAGCCTGGGCCGCCCCGTCGCCGGCAAGAGCTTCGGCCGCTACGAGGACTTCGCCAGGGCGGTGGGGGAGGGGCAGATCGACTTCGCCGTGGTGGACGGCTGGGCCGCGGTGCAACTGGGCGCCAAGGCGCAGCCGGTGGCGTACGCGCCGCGCGCCGGCGAGACGCAGCAGCGCTGGGCCATCATCTCCAGCCAGAAGGGCACCGTGAAGGACCTCGCCGGCAAGCGCATGGCGGTGGTCAAGGGCGCGGGCCCCTCGGACCCCAAGTTCGTCTCCCACGTCGTGCTCGGCGGCGACCTGGACGCCCAGAAGCACTTCAAGCTGGTGCCGGTGCCCAACGTGGAGTCGGCGGTGAAGATGCTGGAGGCCAGGGGCGCGGAGGCCGCGCTCGTGCCCGTGTCGCACGTGCCCAGGGACGCGCGGGTCCTCTTCAGGAGCACCCGGGTGCCCGGCGCCGTGCTGGTGGAGCTGAAGGGCGGGGGAGACGCGTTGTCCCAGTCCCTGTCCTCCGTGGGTGCGGTCGCCCCGTTCGACGCCTTCGCCCGCATCCAGGGCCGCGAGTTCGACGACTTCCGCAAGCTCGTCACCCAGGGCCCCCCGCGCCGTCAGCCCGTCCTCGTGGACGCGCCCGACCTGCACGTGGAGACGCCCGTGCTGGTCCGGTCCGAGTCGCTGGGTCCCGCCCTGCCGCCGTTCGCGGACGACCTGGCCGTCTCCGCCGAACAGCCGGATGACTGATTGCGCCGTGGGGTGATCCGCGCACGGCGCCCCCGTCGCCGTGCGCGTGTTTCAGCGGGATCGACAGCCATGACTTGGCCTTAGGCGAGTTATTGCGGTAATTTGAGAAGTCGAGCGGAACGCCACCGTTCAGGGGTGGAAACTCGACCTGCTGGACGATTGCCAGTCGCACCGGCTCTGGATCCTGGCGCTAGGACCGCGGACATCCCTGCTTCCCCCTCGTGGAATTGAGAACGATGGACTCGACTGAGTACGGTGGGCCGCGCACCAACGCGGTGAAGGGGTTTGCCGGTCGGCTGGGCGCGCGCGCATGCCTCACCCTGGTGGTCTGCGCCCTGTCCCTGTTCACGGTGGAGACGGCCCGGGCCCAGGAGGCCCAGGAGCCCACCTCCAAGACCCGGACCAAGGCCCCTCGCAAGCGCGCGGCCACCGGGGTGAAGCCGGCCGCGCCGGGAACGAAGCCGCCGCGGACCGCGAAGACGCGCCGGGGCAAGACGCCGCCTCCGCCGGAGGAGCCGACGCCCGAGCCGACGGAGGAGCCCGTCGCGCCCCAGGAGCCCGCGCTCGCCACCGAGCCGCCCACGGCGCCGCCGCCCCCGCTGGCCGGCCCCGGTCCGTCCGTGGCGGATCCGCTCCCCGTGCCCCCTCCCGCCACCCCGTCGCCATATGACGGGCCGCTGACCACGGACATCCCGTCCAACCCGCAGCCCGAGCCCGCGCTGGGGGCCGGCGCGCTGCTGCCGTCGTCGCCGCCGCGCGCGGCGGACAACGTCCCGGACCGCGCGCCCTTCACGGAGCCCACCCCGGACCGCGCGCTGCCGCCGCCCTCCAGCCTCTCCGGCCTGGACGGCCCGGACCTGGGCGGGGGCGACGACCTGGAGAAGAACATCAACATGGCGCTGAGCGAGGCCGTCGTCACCACGGCGTCCAAGCGCAGCCAGCGCATCTCGGACGTGCCCCTCACGGTGTCCTGGATCCCGGCGGAGGAGCTGGAGGGCACCGGCCAGTTCTCGCTCTGCGAGGCCATCCAGTACTTCCCCGGCATGGAGTGCCGTCGGGGCTCCATGCGCAAGGCGGCGGTGAGCGCGCGCGGCCTGGGCTCCAACTACCTGTCCAACCGCCTCCTGCTCCTCAAGGACGGCCGTCCGCTGACGGACCCCTGGACGGGCCAGTTCTACGCGGATGAGACGACGCCGCTCACCAACCTGAAGCAGGTGGAGGTCATCCGCGGCCCGGGTTCGTCGCTCTACGGCTCCAACGCCTTCAGCGGCGTCATCAACATCATCGAGCGCCAGCCCTCGGACCTCATCGCCAAGGGCCAGAACGTGGGCGCGGACGCGCGCATCCTCGCCGGCCAGGACAAGACCTGGCGCCTCCAGACCAACGTCGCCGGCCGCGGCGGCCCGGTGGAGGCGCTGCTCGGCTACTACGGCTTCGGCTCGGACGGCCCGCAGCTCTTCAACAACCCGCAGCTCAACCAGACGGACACCAACGAGGACTCGCTGGTCCACCAGGTGAACGGCAAGGTCCGCGTGGGCCCCCTGGCGCTCGACGCGGACTTCACCGACGGCAACATCGGCCGGCCCGGCGGTCAGAACATCTCCACCGTGGGCAACTGCGGCCGCTGCCACTACACCGCGCAGGACAACGAGCACGTCCAGAACCTCAACGCCGCCCTGCAACTGGATCAGCAGGTGACGGACAACGTGCGCGTGTTCGCCCAGGGCTACGCGTTCTTCAAGCGCCGCAACGTGACGCTGGAGAACGAGATCACCGGCGCCCTGGAGGACACGCTCGGCAAGCGCAGCCGCCTGGGCGGCGAGGCGCGCGCGCTGTTCTCCCTGGACAAGCTGTCCGTCACCGTCGGCGGCGACATCAAGGCCGACCAGGTGAACAACCAGAACGTCCTCCCCGGGCTGACGCTGGATGACACGAAGCAGACCATCCTGGGCGGCTTCGTGGACGCCGAGTACCGCATCACGGAGCGGCTGGTGGTGGGCGGCGGCGCCCGCTACGACAACTACCAGATCCCCTCCAAGGTCTGGTCCGAGCGCACGGATCAGATCTCCCCGCGCGCCAGCGTCGTGTTCCACGCCATCCCGGAGCTGCTCACGCTGCGCACCAACTACGGCCGCGCCTTCCGCGCGCCCACGCTGGCGGAGCTGGCCATCAACCAGCAGATGTACGCCGCGACGCTGCTCGGCAACCCGGCCCTGCGCGCGGAGACGCTGGACACGGTGGAGGCGGCGGTGGACTTCTGGCCCTTCGACCGCAAGGTGCGCCTGACGGGAACGGGCTTCTACAACCGCGCTCGCAACTTCATCAACCAGGAGCTCCTCTTCGGCTCCACGTCCCAGTTCCAGAACCTGGGCGACGCGCGCGTGGCGGGCTTCGAGGCGGAGGCCGCGGCGCAGGTGCCGTCCCTCAACTCCTCGTTCGACGTGGCCTACCAGTTCCTGGACGCCCAGGCGCTGCCGGTGGGCGGCGGGGCCAGCTACCCGCTGGACTACGCGCCCAGCCACCGCGTCTACCTGCGCGGCCGCACCAACATCGGCAAGTTCGCCTTCGTGGAGCTGTACGGCCTGTTCGTGGGCGCCCGGTATGATCCGGGCTTCGAGGTGGACGAGAACGCCGGCACCGCCACCCGCGTGAAGCTGCCCAGCTACATCACCGCGACCGCGCGCGTGGGCTTCAACGTCCACGAGCGCGTGGCGGTGTCCCTGCTGGGTACGAACCTCTTCAACGCGAAGTACGAGGAGTCCCACGGCTTCCCCGCCCCGCCGCTGGGCGTCTTCACCGAAGTCCGGCTCCACTACTAGGGCCTTGTTTGGATACCGCCGCCGCCGTGAAGGATGCTCCCCTGAAGTTGACGCCGGACACGACGCTCACCCCGGAGGCGCTGGAGCGGGCCTCCGGAGTGCTTGCCCGTGACGGCCTGCAGTTGGGGCGCGGTGACGACGCGGCGCCGCACCTGGTGCTGCTCGACGGGCGGTTCACCCCCGCCCACGCCGCGCTCCTGGAGCGCCAGCCCCCGGCGCTGCTGCTGGCCACGCGCGGCGAGGCGGGCCAGCCGTCCGCCTGGGAGGCGCGGCTCCTGGGCGCGCTGCTGCGCGGCGAGCCGCTGATTCCCCAGGAGGTCGCCACGTCCGTCGCGTGGCTGGGCAGCGTGGCGGAGGTGACGGCCCTGGGCGAGCGCGCGGCCGAGGCCGTCCTCCGGGCCGGAGGCTCCAAGGCCGCGGCCAGCCGGGTGGCGGATGTCGTCCATGAGATTGGGGTGAACGCCCTGCTGGACGCGCCGGTGGACGCAAGCGGTGCGCCGAAGTACGCCCACCGGCGAGGGCAGGTGCAGGCGGTGGAGGAGGAGGACCGCTGCCTGGTGTCCTGGGCGGTGGCGGAGGGCCGCGCGTGGCTGGAGGCGACGGACCGCTTCGGCCGCATGTCGGTGTCACCGCTGGTGCGGGTGGTGAAGGCGTGGGGTGAGAAGGCGCAGGTGGATGCTTCGGGAGGTGGCGCGGGCCTGGGGCTGCGGCGCATCCTGGAGCACAGCGACGCGGTCGCCGTGAGGGTGACGCCGGGGAAGCGGACCCAGTTCGCCTGTGCGGTGGACCTGGGGGATGCGCGCCGCCGGGCCGCGCAGCCCAAGTCGCTGCTGTTCTGTCTGGAACGAGGGTAGGCGGGTGGAGAGCCAAACTTCCAATGCCAGCATCACCTCCCTGCGCGTGGGCAGTCTGACCCACGTGCGCGTGGCCGGGGTGATCGACGAAACCTTCCCCCTCACGCCCACCTCCAAGGGCATCCAGGGCCTGGTGGTGGTGGACCTGGGCCTGGTGGAGCGGATCAGCTCCTTCGGCGTGCGCCGGTGGATCGAGTTCGCCGGCCACCCGCCGCAGGGCGTGTCGGGGCTGTACGTCGTCAACGCGCCGCCGGTGGTGGTGGATCAGCTCAACATGGTGGAGGGCTTCGCGGGCGTCGCGCGCGTGCTCTCCATGCTGGCGCCGTACACGTGCCGCTTCTGCAAGGAGGACCGGCTGCGGCTGGTGCGCCTGGTGGAGGAGGCGAAGGTGCTGGAGCAGGGCGGGGCCCCGCCGCACCAGTGCCCGGTGTGCGCCCAGCCGCTGGAGTTCGCGGACGAGCCCACGGAGTTCTTCGACTTCGCGCGCCGCCAGCAGTTCTCCGCGGTGGACCCGGCGGTGCTGCGCTACCTGCGCTCCGGCATCCCGTCCGAGCCGTCCGAGCTGGCGTCGCACCTGAAGATCATCCAGGACGACATCACCTTCATCACCCTGGCCAGCACGCTCAAGGGCGACCTCAACGTGCGCCGGCTGGCGTCCGGCCTGGAGGGGCGCGTCGCGTTCGACTGCTGCCACGTGAGCGTGGTGGAGCCGGAGGCGCTGCCGCGCATCGAGCAGGTGCTGGAGGTGGCGTCCCAGGGCGCCCAGGTGGTGCTCTGCCGCGTGCCGCCGCCGCTGTTGAGCGTCCTGGCGAAGTCCACCAAGGCGCTGCCGGCGAAGCTGGCCACGCTGTGGCTGCCGTGCGACTGCCGCAACTGCGGCCAGGTCACCCACCAGCGCATCCAGACCTCGGAGTACCTGGAGGTCCTGCGCGCCAAGGGCACCATGGAGCGCGTGTGCCCCGTCTGCGGCGGCACCGCCCGGGCCCCGGCGCTCTCGCAGTTCCAGGGGCTGCTCGCGCGCACGCCCCTCACCGACAAGCCGCTGGACGACATCGAGGCGCTGGAGCAGCGCGCCCTCAGCCAGTACCTCTTCGGCTCCACCAACCAGGACCCCGGCTCCCGGGGCACGTCGGCCACGGACACGCACACCAGCGGCGCGCGGCTGCAGATCATCCGCCGGCTGGGGCAGGGCGGCATGGCGGAGGTCTTCCTCGCCAAGCAGCAGGGCGTGAAGGGCTTCGAGAAGTTCGTCGTGATGAAGAAGATTCTCGCGCAGTTCGCGGAGAATCCTGAGTTCGTCGACATGCTCTTCGCGGAGGCCCGCGCCAACGCGCGCCTCACGCACCCCAACATCGTCCAGACCTTCGACGTGGGCGTGACGGACGGCGTGGCGTACATCCTGATGGAGTACGTGCGCGGCCCGGACCTGAAGCGCCTCATCACGGAGCTGCGCCGCAAGGGCATGGCGCTGCCGCTGGAGCACGCGCTGCGCATCGTGGCGGAGGTGGCCGCGGGCCTGCACTACGCGCACAGCTACGTGGACCCGTCCGGCACGGCGCACCCGGTGGTGCACCGCGACGTCAGCCCCCACAACGTGCTGGTGTCGCTGGACGGCGCCATCAAGCTGTCGGACTTCGGCATCGCCAAGGTGCAGGGCGAGGAGCACACGCAGGCGGGCGTCATCAAGGGGAAGATCTCGTACCTCTCCCCGGAGGCCGCCAGCGGCCGCCCGCTGGACTGGCGCAACGACGTGTTCGCGCTGGGCGTGGTGCTCTTCGAGCTGCTCACCGGCCAGCTGCCGTTCCGCCGCGACCACGACGCGGCCACGCTCGCGGCCATCGTGCGCGAGCCCGCGCCGGTGCCCTCGCAGCTGCGGCCCCACATCCCGCAGGACGTGTCGGACCTCATCCTGCGCGCGCTGGTGAAGGACCCCGCGCGGCGCACGCCCTCCGCGGCGGCGATGCGCGAGGAGATCGAAGCCGTCATCGCGCACCACCGGCTGTCCTCGTCGCCGGCGTCGGTGGCGCAGTTCTTCAAGGAGGCGCTGGGCGACCGGCTCTCCGAGTACGCGCCGTCGTCCATCGCCGGCTCGGGGACGGGCTCCAACCCCCGGGCGCTGATGCCGGGGACGGGCTCGCACTCGCGCAACCTGGGGACGGGCTCCGGCAGCGACATGCGGGCGCCGTCGGACCTGTCCCGGCCGCCCGTGCGCGGCGGTTCCGGCAGCCTGCCCCGGATGGAGCCGCCCCCGGTGGCCGCCCCGCCGGAGCCCGCGGATCGCGGCACCGAGGTCGTCTCCGTCGCCGACCCCATGCGTCCCCCGGCCGTGCCGCCGCCGGTGGCCCCGCCCGTCGCCGCGCCCGCGCCCCGCCCGTCGCGCCCGGCCGCGGCCCCGCCCGCGTCGCCGCTGCCGCCCCCCACCGCCGTGCGCCCGGCGGCCGCCGCCAACCTGCCCACGCGCGTGGGGCCTCCGCCGCAGCGCCCGTCGGTGTCGGTGCCCTCCGTCGCGCCCGTGACCGTGGCCCCGCAGCCCCCCGCGCCCGCGCGGCAGGGGGGGACCCACGCGCAATACGCGGCTTCCCCCGCGTCCCAGCCGGTGGCCTCGCCGCCCACGGGCACCCACGCGGCCTACGGCGCGGCCCATCCGCCGCCCGTGTCCGCGCCGCCTCCGCCCGTGGCCCCGCCGCCGCCTCCGGTGACCGCCCCCGTGGCGACCCCCGCGCGGCCTCCGGTGGCGCCCGTGGCCGCGCCGCCGGCTCCCGTCCACGCGGTGGCGCCCGCCGCCCCGGCGCCCGCCGCCGGCGCGCCTGGGAGGGGCCTCACGCCCGGACAGCGCAAGGGGCTCATCGCGGGCGGCGTGGGCCTGGTGGTCGCGGGGCTCGCGCTGGTGTTCCTCCTGCCCGGGGGCGGCGTGGAGGTGCGCAACGCCCAGGAGGGCGAGCGCGTCTACGTGTCCGGCGTCCTGCTGGACCCGGACACCCGCCTGCCGGAGGACCCGTCGGGGTGGCTCGTCTCCACCGCCGTGGACGGCAAGCTGCACCGCTTCGGCAAGGTGCCGAGGTCCGAGCACATCGACCTGCGCACGCTCGCGGACGCCGCGCCCCAGGCGGATGCCCGGGGCACGCTCAGCGTCACCGGCGCCCAGGGCTGCCGCGTGGCGCTGGGCGCGCAGGTGCTCCAGGGCCAGACGCCGCTGGCCAGCCCGCTGCCCGCGGGGCGCGAGTTCGAGGTGCGCGTCTCCTGCGGCGGCAAGCCGGACGTCGTCCGCTGGGTGATGGCCGTGCCCGGACAGGGCGTCGCGCTGGACGTGCCCTGAGCCGGACGGAATGACACGGGCTGGGGGCCGCCGCAGACACGGTGTCCCCCGGGCCCGGAGCGCCGCGCGGCCCTACAGCTTCTTGTACAAGAAGTCCTTGTAGCTGCCGTGGCCGGGCAGGTCGTCGCCGATGAAGCCGTCCATCTTCGCCCGGACGGTGAGCGTGCCGTCCTTCAGCTCCAGCGCGTAGCCCGGCGCCTCCTGGTGAACGAGGTGCAGCCGCTGGAGGCCCTCCCGGACGGCCTGCTTCCCGATGTCATCGCGGCAGACGAGCTTCAGGTCGTCGATGAGCCGGTCGAAGATGCCATTGGACAGCATCTGGATGGCGGCCACCGTGGTGAAGCTCTCCTCGTCGAGCGTGACCTGGAGGTCCGCCCCGCTGGCGGCCTCCCTCAGCTCCGCCACCTTCGGCGGCAAGGTGTCCTGCTTGAACGCGGCCAGTTCCTGACGTTCGGCGAGCCCCATCCTGTCGTGCTCCAGTCTCTTCGCGGGCAAGCAGTGCCCGAGCGCGTGCGAAACGTCGTGGACGGACCGCCCGGGTGTCAACGGTCGCCCTCGGGTTGATGCTCCATGTCATCCGGGAGACGCCCCGCGCCCTTGTATGAACTCCACCAGCCTGACGGTTCCGGTATAGAGCGGGGCCGGAAGGTACCGGGAGAGGGTCGCCGTGTTCGCCTTGGGGCTACGTCCTCGGGACTGAGATTGGCGCCCTCGACCGGTGT
>NZ_JAYESI010000053.1:0-26106 GCF_041903675.1 Corallococcus sp. RDP092CA
CGGGGCGTGCTCGACTTCCTGACGGACTCGCTGCGCGCGCACCGCCGAGGTTTGCAGCCACCCTCACTGCTACCTCTCGCGGAGGCCCCTCAGCTCGCGCACGCAGCGTGAGCCGGTGAACGGTTACCTTTGGACAACCAGGCCCAGGGACCACCCGCATCATTCGGACCGCGAGAACCTGTCCGACCGTCGGACAACTTTGGACACATCCCGCCCAAGGGGGGTGCTCCCCCCGAGCCGTGGAGACCTGTCCGACTGTCGGACAAGTTTGGACACATCCAGCCCAAGGGGGGTGCTCCCCCCGAGCCGTAGAGACCTGTCCGACTGTCGGACAGGTTTGGGCAATCCCCGCCGAAGGGGGTGCTCCCTCCGAGCCGTGGAGACCTGTCCGACTGTCGGACAGGTTCTTGCGGTGCGCCACCGCCGGGGCGCGCCATGGCCCCTGCCTTGAATCCCATCAGGCCGCTGCCCGAAGCTCCCGCCCCATGGGTGCCTTCGACATCGTGATCATCTCCGTCATCGCCGCGCTCGGCCTGGGACGCTTCCTCGTGATGCGTGACCAGCGCCGCGCGCCGCCGCCGGAGGCCGGGCCACGCAAGCCGACGCCGCAGCGCATCGCCGGACGCGTCCTCTTGGGATACGCCTATGCGATGGCCCTGTTCCTGCTGGTCCGCTTCTTCCTCGGCCGCATGTAACGGCCGCCGGCTTGCGTCCCGGTCCGAGCGCGCTTGATGCTTCCCCCATGAACGCATGGCTCATGTCCGGGGTGGCGTCCTTCGCGCTGGGGGCATACCTGCGCCGCCGGGATGAGCGCGGCCCCATCGGGGGCGTCATCGACCGGCGGCGCCTGACTCCGCTCCAGGTCGCCTACAGCCTGCTGCTCGCGTATCCGTTCTGCGCGGCCTACACGACCCTGGACCTGTACCTGGGCCCCTGAGCGCACGAAGCGCCGGGGCCCCAGGTCCAGCCCGAGCGTCAGTGCTTGCCGTACTCCAGCTTCACGCCCTTGCGCTGCGCGTAGATGTACGCCTCCATCGCGCGCATCTTCGGGTCGCCGTCCGCCAGAGGCTTGCCGCGCACCGGGTTCTCGATGCACCAGTTGATCATGTCGCGCAGCAGCGCCACCCGGCCCAACTGCACCTGGTACTTCGGATAGGTCTCCGGGTGGGTGTTGGCCGCGTCTGGATGGCACATGTCGCACGACACGCCCACCGTGCCGCCCAGCGCCTCCGCGTCGTGGAACACGCGGTGGCCCTCCTTCACGGCCTCCTGCACGGAGTCCGCCCACACCTGCTCGTCGCGGTCGGAGTATGCACCGTAGGTGTGGCCCGTCTGGATGTTGGCCTTCTGCTGCTGGGGCACCGCCTTCGCGCCCGTCTCCGCGCCCACGCCGCCCTGGCGCACATCGCTGCCCGCGGGCTTCGCACCGGGGATGGGCTGGGGCGCGGGAGTGGGGGACTTCTTCGTGGCAGGTGGCGAGGCCTGCGCCAGCACCGGGCCGGGCACGGCATCCCAGTTCGCGTTCGGGTTCTTCTTGCGCCAGTCGTCCATCAGCTGCGCGGTGGCGGTGATGGCCTGGGCGCGGGTGAGCTTCTGGCCATCCTTCACGCCGGGCACCTCCATGGACGTCTCACCATCACACAGGCCCAGCACCAGGTTGCCATCCTTGGACGCGGGCAGGACGTGCTTCGGCAGAGGCTCCGCCTGAGGGGCGGCCTTCGCATCCGGAGACGTGGCGAGCGCCACGCCGCCAGCGAAGGACAGGGCCGCGCACGGGACCACGAGCAGCTTCATTCGCAGGTTCATGGGAGGGATCTCCTCTTCCGGTCCTAGTAGGTGGGCAGCTTGGGCTTGGGGGGCGCGGACTGCCTGCCACCGGAGCCCAGGTAGCTGGCGCGAACGGTGATGGGGTCGCGCTGCCAGAGGTTGTAGAGCTTGTCCACGAGCCCTGACTCGAGCACGTCCATGCGGCCATCGCCGCAGCCGTCGAACTGGCTGAACGGATCCGCGCGATTCATGGGCACCGTGAGCGAGGGCAGGCCCTCCGGCGCGTAGGGCCATGGCCACGCGGTGGACAGCATCCCGTGGAAGGAGATGTTGCCAATGCGGTTGCTGAGCAGTTGGTGCGTGTGCCCGTGGATGACGGTGACCTTCTCGTAGGGCTTGAGGATGGCCTGCACCTCGTCCGCGTCGTCGGTCCAGAAGTTCCAGGGCCTGTAGTACTTGTAGAGCGGGGAGTGGCTGAAGACGATGACGGGCGTCGTCTTCGCCACCCGGGACAGGTCGTTCTGGAGCCACTGGCGCTGCTCGGCGCCGACCTCGAAGCGGGACTGGATGCCATTGTCCAGGCCCGCGACGATCTTCATCCGCTCCATGGGAGAGAGCTTCCGCTCCGTCCAGAAGTCCTTCTCCAGGATGGAGTTGATCACCACGAAGTGCACGCCCTTGTGGTCGAAGGAGTAGTGGGGCGGGCCGAACAGGTCCCGCCACTGCTCGCCCATGTCCAGGAACCAGTCGTGCTCGCCCACCATCATCTTGATGGGGGCCTTCACGGACTTGAGGATCTGAGCGCCCAGCTTGAGCTCGCTGGCCTGGCCCAGCTGGGCGAGGTCCCCGCCGAAGAGGACGAAGTCCGGCTGCGGGTCCAACGCGTTCACGTCGTCCACGGCCTTGAGGATGGCGCGCACGAAGCGGTCGTTGAGCTTGTTCTCGTACAGGTGCGTGTCGGAGATGTACGCGAAGGAGAACCGGGGCTTCTCCCCCTGGGCCTCCGCCACGTTGACCAGTTGGAAGCTGTTGGGCGTGAGCTTGCCCATGCCCGCGACGATGCCGGCGGAGATGCCAGCGACGCGCATGAAGGCGCGGCGGTCCAGCTTCTTCAGGCCCTCGAAGAAGGCGTCGCGCTCGGCGTAGTGCTGGGTCTCGATGCTCTGGAACTTGTTCGCCATGACGAGCCTCCGTTACCGCCGCGGGGTGGTCGTCACCGGGGTGACGTTGCCGTAGAAGCCCAGGTCCGCCGGGTTCTTCTCAGCCAGGTTCGGGTTCGGGGCCAGGTCGCCCAGGTTGCCCTTCTTGCCCAGGGCGATGGCGGTGTCCCGCTCCGGCCGGGTGCCCTTCCGGGCGCGCTGCTTCGCCAGCTGCTCCTTGTTGAGCTTGTCGAACTTCGAATCCGTGAGCGTGAAGAGGAACGCCACCAGGTCGTCGATTTCAGGCTCCGTGAGCCCCAGCCGCTGCATCCCCCCGTCGAGGTAGGGATTGGCGACGCCGCCCTTGTTGTAGTGGTCCATCACGTCCCACAGCGTGGTGAGCGACCCGTCGTGCATGTACGGGCCGGTGATGCCCACGTTGCGCAGGGTGGGCGTCTTGAACGAGCCCACGTCGCTCTCCTGCTTGGTGACGAGGAAGCGGCCCAGCTCGGAGAACTCCGAGTTGAGCGCCAGCTCGTCGATCTGCTTCTCGTCGCCGGTGCGCACCACCTGCACGCCCTTGCGCGCCAGGGTGACGAAGTCCTGCTTGTGCGCGGCGACGCCGATGTTGTGGAACTTCTGGTCGCTGAACAGCGGGGACACGGCGTTGCCCGCGTGACAGGCGTTGCAGCGCGCCTTGCCGTTGAAGAGCGCCCAGCCGTTCTTCTCCGACGCGGTGAGCGCCTTGCTGTCGCCCGCGATGAACCTGTCGAAGCGCGCGTCGCCGGAGAACTGCATCCGCTCGAACGCGGCGATGGCCACGGCCAGGTCGTCGAAGTTGGGCTCGCGGCCGAAGACCTTCTGGAAGTCGGTGACGTACTCCGGGATGCCGCGCACCTTCTTCACGACGGTGTCCGGGTCCGGCATGCCCATCTCGCGCGGGTTGAGGATGGGCAGCTTCGCCTGGTCCTCCAGCGTGGCCGCGCGACCGTCCCAGAACTGGGTGGCGTTGAAGAGGGCGTTGAGCACGGTGGGGCTGTTGCGCGTCACCTTCTGCTGCTTGACGCCCTCGGACAGCGGCTTGCCGTCGGTGAAGCCCAGCTCCGGCTCGTGGCACGTCATGCAGGCCACGGTGTTGTCCACCGACAGGCGCTTGTCCCGGAAGAGCTTCTCGCCCAGCGCCACCCGCTCCGGCGTGGGCTCGGAGCCCCTGGGCACCGCCAGCCGCCACAGCGTCGCGGACACGCCTGGCGGAAGCTGTGGCGCGGACGCCTGGGGTTGGGGTGAAGGGGGTGATGCCGCCAGTCCCACGCCGGAGTTGAGCACCACGGCGCACACCGTGACGACGCCCGAAGGCAGCCGCATGAACGCCTCCCACCCGTTCTCTGGAGCCGCCGCGGGGCATCCGCCCGGTCCGAGGCCGGTCCGGGCATTTCACGCAACCCGAGAGAACCATTCAATGGTCTCTCGGTCGCGGGGGAGGGCGAGTGTCTGGGATTGGAATGTCCCGGGTGCGAGGTGTCCTTGTTTCAGCGGACCTGTCCGTTGGTCCCCGCGATGCCGGCCTCCTTCAGCGTGGCGAGCAGGGGGCGCTTCCCATCCGTGAGGATGACCTTGACGTCCTGGTCCCCGAACCGGACGGTGCCACTGCCTTGCTGGCCCTCGGTCCGCCGCGCACCGGGGAGTTCCATCAGCGTGTCGAAGCTGGAGGAGGACGTGACCACCATCCCCTTGAGGTTTCCCTGGAGGGGGGCCTTCTCCCAGTGCAGCTGCTCGTTGTTCGCCTGGGGAGCCCGGCCGTTCACGGTCGTGTTGAAGGCGCTGTTGCGGGCCGACTCGGACTGGCGGCTCCAGAGCGGCGCGCGGCCGAGGGGGTCGTTCTTGGGGAGGCCCGCCTGATGGGCGGTGGTCGAGCCCGGGACCTTGCCCATGTTGTCCGTGGAGGATGCCCGCCAGCCGTGGTTGGGGTCCTGCAAGATGGCGGGGCTGAGGATCATCTGCACCTTGCTGTCATTGCTCCCCACCCCGCTGCCCTGGGCCTTCCAGGCGTTCTGCTGGGTTCCCACCGCGCGCGTGTAGACGGCCAGCGCCCCGCCGCCGTTCTTGTCCGCGTCCCGCGAGTATTTGCCGTCCTTGCCCAGCCGGCTGTAGGCGGAGTTGAGCTGGCCCTGCTGGAGGGCGCTCTGCACGTGCTCCGGGGAGATGCCGTGGGTGAGGCAGGCGGCATCGTCCAGCTTGAGGGCCGTCTGGGGACGGCTCGCGTCCGCCGGGGCCATGGGAGGGCACGGGCCCTGGGGATACCTGACGCCGGTGTTGGAGCTGCCCGCCGCCTGCGTGGAGGTGGTCGCCGGGCTGTTGAAGGTGCTGACGCCCTGATGGGACTGGAGGGCGGCCTGGGTTCGATTGGGCTGGGCACTGACCGGCCTGGGGAGCTTGCTCTGGTTGGCGACGTTCGAGAGGTTGGGAAGCGGCGTTGTGGGGGTCCTCGTGGAGGAGCGGACTCCTTCCGGGCGAGCCGAGAAGGAAGCGGTGATGGGCTTGGGGATTCGGCTCATGGCGGTGGGACTCCAATCTCCGGAAGAGGCGTGGGGATGCCCGGAGCTTCGGCCCATCTATTACACCCCCTGCCACGGATTGCCGGTCAATCCGCCATTCCATACGCCTTGCAATGTCTGGTGACGACCCTACGACGCACCATTCGACGGCGCCGTGCCCGGAAGGGAGGGAGCAGTGTCTGGTATTGGAACGTCTGGCGTCACGGGACGCCAGCCATGCGAGGAAAGCCACGCGTGGGCCTCATCTCTCCGCCCGTGCGCCACGAGGAAGTCCACGCGGTCTCCGGCCACGGGAACGGTGGACTCGTCGAAGAGGACGGTGCCGGTGTCGCGCTCCAGCACGAGCGGGACGAGCGCCTCCTCCAGGTTGCCGGTGGCGGGGGGCAGGATGGCCTCCACCTGCGGCGCGTCCAGGCGCCAGGACTCGCGGGACACGGCGCCCTGTTCACAGCGCGCCACCCAGACATTCAGGTCGCGCTCCGTCCCGAAGAGGAGGTGACCGCCCGTGGAGCGCACCGTCTCCGCGGACACGCCAACGTGGCCCCGGTGCAGGGCGGTGTAGCTGCGGGCGGTGCGCTGGAGGGCGCGCACGCGCTCCGCGAAGAGGAGGTTGACGCCCTCGTTGTGGGTGAGGCCCACGAAGCCCTGGCGCCCTTCCGGCTCCGCGCGCAGGAGCGTGCGCTCCTCCAGCCCATTGCCGAAGAGGACGCGGAAGCCCTCCTGCTGCGCGCGCGTCAGCGTGGCGTCGCTGGAATCCACGAGGAGCACGGCTTCGTCGCGCGCCTGGAGCGCGTGCGCCACCTGCCGCGCGAGCGCGTTCGCGCCCAGGAAGACGTAGCCCCTGGGGACCACGCGGCGCACGCCCAGGAGCCCCGCCACGAAGCCGCCGGACAGGCCCTGCACCACCACCGTGACGCCGATGACCAGGAACACCAGCGCGCGCAGGGCCTGCCCCTCCTCCACGCCCTGGGCGCCCAGGCGCGTGGCGAACAGCGACGCCACGGCGGCGGCGACGATGCCGCGCGGGCCCAGCCACGCGATGAAGGCCTTCTCGTTGCGCGACAGTCCGGAGCCCGCGGTGGACAGGGCGACGGCCACGGGCCGCACGAGGAACATCAGCGCGAGCACGGTGAGCAGGCCGCGCCAGCCCAGCGCCGTCACCTGGGACAGCCGCATGTCCGCGGCCAGCAGGATGAAGAGCATGCCCAGGAGCATCAGGGTGAGCTGTTCCTTGAAGGCGAGCACCTCCCGACGGGCGGGCACCCCGCCGTTGCCCACGACGAGCCCCGCGGCGATGGCGGCCAGCACGCCGCTCTCTGGCGCGAGCGCGTTGCTCACCTGGAAGGCGCCCAGCACCAGGGCGAGGGCGAAGACGTTGGTCATGTCCTCGGGCACCCAGGAGGCCTTGCGCAGGCCCACGGTGATGAGGAGGCCGGTGACGCCGCCCACGGCGAGCCCCACGCCCCACCGCGAACCCAATGCGCTCACCAGGAGCCACGGGCCCTCTTCCGCGTGCAGCGCCATGTCCAGCGCCACCACGGCGATGATGGCGCCCACGGCGTCCACGAAGATGCCCTCGGCCTCCAGCACGGTGGCGACGCGGTGGGTGACGCGCACGCGGCGCAAGAGCGGCGTGATGACCGTGGGGCCGGTCACCATGACCAGGGTGCCGAACAGGGCGGAGAGCATCCAGTTCCAGCCCATGAAGACGCGCGCGGCCAGGGTGCCGCCCACGGCGGTGACGGCCGCGCCCAGGGTGACGAGCCGCTGGATGGAGCGGGCCTCGCGGCGCAGCTTGCGCACGTCCAGGCTCATGGCGCCCTCGAAGAGGATGACGGACACGGAGAAGCCCACCACGGTCTGGAGCGCGGGCCCCAGGGACGCGGGCTGGATGAGGCCCAGCCCTTCCGGGCCCAGGAGCACCCCCGCGGCCAGGAGCACGACGATGCCGGGCACGCTCAGGTGCCGGGCCAGCAGCTGCGCGAGGATGCCGGCCACCAGGGACAGGCCGAGCGTCAGGGAGGGGTTGGCGAGTGAAGGGGAAGCCATGGATGCGGCGACGCACCGTAGCCGCTCATGCGCGGCGTGGACCGGCGCCACGGGCCGAGGGTTGGCCGGGAGACGAAGCGACCACTTCGACACGCGGCGTGCTCCCGGGCCATGCTTGTTCGCGGGAGCCGAGGTGAAGCCCCTGAAGGCGCACCCGCCCGTGACTCAGGGCTCCGGCACGCGCAGGTCGCGTGAGCGCAGCAGCATGGCGGACGCCGTCGCCGGGGCGAGCACCGACGCGATGATGATGCTCCAGTCCCACGGCCCCCGCGCCCGGGCGACGTTGAAGCTGAGCGCCTGAAGCAGGGTGAGACACGCATCCGCCGTGGTGAGCCGCCCCAGCAGCGTCGCCAGACCGTCGCGCCAGCGGCGCAGGAGCAGCAACAGGCCCGCGATGAGCCCCACGTCGAACACCACCCAGCCGTGCTGCACCCACGGCGAGGGGAACCAGTGCGCGCTCATGGGCAGCGCGAGCAACACCGTCCACGGCACCAGCAGCGCGGTCAGCGCGCGCACGAGGAGGCGCGGCCGGCGCAGCAGCGTGACCAGCCCGAACTTCACCAGGCTTCCCCGCGCGAACGCCCGGAGCGCGTCGTAGATGGCCCACGTCGCGGGCTCGTCCCTCGGGTGCGCCAGGTAGAGCGTCACCCACGCGTCGGGCCGGAACTTGGCCTTGAAGGAGCGCAGGCCCTCGAAGTCGAACAGCGGGCGCCCCGCCCTGCGCGCGAACCGCAGCCACGGCCGCACCGGCCCCGCCAGCGGCGCCAGCCCCAGCGTCACATACCTGCGCCCGTTCACCGCGGCGGCGCGCATCGCGGCGTCCACCAGCGTCTCCGCCGTGCCGTTGGGCGCGGAGGGCTCCCGCAGCAGGTCCTGGAGGAACCAGCCGTCGCGCGCGTACACGGGCGTCACCGACAGGAAGCCCACCACCCGCCCCTCCACCTCCGCCACGAAGGCGCGGCGCTCGCGGGCGAAGGCGCCCGGGGCCAGCCCCACCAGGAACCCCATGGTCGCCATGCGGCGCGACGCGAGCCAGTGCTCTGCCAGCACCTCCACCGCCGCTCGCAGCGGATGGCCCTCCGCCTCCATCACCTCCGCGGGCACCTCGCGCACGCGCACCCCGTGGGAGCGCGCGCGGCGCAGCTGCTCGCGCAGGCTGCGGCTGCCCTTCACCACCGCCTCCCACCTCGCCGGGTCCCACACCGGCTGCTCGCCGATGGGCAGCTCCTCGAACGGGACGAGCGCCGAGAAGCGCGACTCCGTGGCGAAGAAGCTCACGCGCCTGCCCGCGCTCCGGGCCGCCCGGTGGAAGGCCTCCACCACGTCGTGCACGCGCTCCTGCGCGGCGATGGGGCCGCCCCCCGCCACCCACGCGCCGCCCGTGTCCACGTAGGCGATGCATCCGTCCCCTTCCGGCGCGAACCAGTACTCGAAGCCCGGCTGCAGCACCTGGAAGGACGTCGCGTTCCAGCCGTGGTGCTTGAGCAGCGCCAGCACCCGCTCGCGCGGGTCGCCTGGGGTGTCCTGGTGGGGGTCGGCCATGGTGTTTGCGGTCAAACTACGTCCCACGCGGCAGTCCCGCCAGCGCAAGCCACCCGGGCAGGCAGGGCACGTCCCGAAGGGCCGGACCGTGGGGGAGGCCAACGCTCCAGGTGGAAATGCGCGGGCGAGCGATCCAACCCGGCCGCTCCCAGGCACTACAGGGGGACGACCTTGACGGGGATATCAGGGCCGGAAGCCGGGCCCCCAGGGTACGGCCCTGCCATGGGGCGCCCGGCTTGCAGTACCGCTCAGGGGCCCTCTTCGTCCGCGTCCTCCGCGCCCCCGTCCTCCGCGGGGGCCCGGCCGAGCAGCTGGTCCACCTCCGCGTGCGCGCGCTCCGCCTGCGCCGCGCTGATGCGGTTGTAGAGCTTCAACGCATCCACCACGTGGTGCGCGTGCTTCCACAACGCGCGGGAGCCGCTGGCGGGCGAGCGCTTGCGCGGAGACGGCAGCATCGCGGCGAGCACCGCGCCCTGCGCCACGGAGAGCTGGGACGCGGACACGCCGAAGTGCTCCCGCGCCCCCGCCTCAATCCCATACACGCCGTTCCCCCACTCCACCACGTTGAGGTACAGCGTGAGGATGCGCTGCTTCGTCAGCGCCTCCTCCAGCCGGTGCGCCAGCACCAGCTCCTTCAGCTTGCGCACCAGGCTGCGGTCCGTGGACAGCCAGAGGTTCTTCGCCAGCTGCTGCGTGAGCGTGGACGCCCCGCGCCCCAGCCTCCCCTGCTCCACCGCCTGCCCCACCGCGCGCGCCAGCTCCACCGTGTCCACGCCGTCGTGCAGGTAGAAGCTCGCGTCCTCGGAGAGGAGGACCGCGTCCACCGCGGGCTTGGACACCGCCGACAGCGGCACCCACTGCTGCCGGCGGCGCGGCTTGCGCCCGGCCTCGCGCGCCTCGCTCGCGCGCTGCTCGATGAGCGCCGTCGTCTTCGGGTTCTCCTTCGCCAGGGGGGCAGCGTCCGGCAGCCCGGCGAACGTGGCCACCGCGGTTCCCAGGCCCAGCACCCACACGCTCCCCAGCACCCAGCGCCCCCACCGCCTCCGTCGCGGCGGCGCGGGACGCGCCTCCGGCGGCGGCCGGACGGGCTCGGCGGGCGAGGGGCTCGGCGGGACTTCGGGCGGACCTTCGACGGTGGACATCCGACGGCCGTGTCTAGCGCCGCGCGCTCCGGGCGTCACCCTTCACGGTGAGCTTCGCGGACGCCAGGCGCGGCTCGGGTGAGCGCCAGCGCTCGTCCACCGACGCGAAGCCCGCCACCAGCTCCCCGGCCAGGTAGCCGCGCGTGTTCTTGCCCTTGCGGCGCAGCCAGTCGTTGAGCACGCGGCCCTTCGCGTCCTTGCGCTCCTCCGGATGCAGGAGGTTGAAGCGCGAGCGCCTCACCAGCCCGCCCGACTTGTGCACGAACGTCACCGTGCCGTCCGCGCCCACGCGCTCCACGATGCCGATGTGCGTGAGGCCGTCATTGACGAGGCCGTCGCGGTTGCGGTCGAACGTGTCCTTGAAGAACACCAGCGCGCCCGGCTTCGGCGTCTCCGACAGCATCCCCAGCGCGCGCGCCTTGCGGTGGATGGCCGTGACGCCGTTCTCCTCCGGCAGCACGTCGTCCGGCAGCAGGTCCAACCGGCGCTGCTGGAACGCCAGCCGCGTCAGGCCCGAACAGTCATCGCTCACCGTCGAGCTCATCTTCGCCAGCGTCGTCAGCCCCACCCAGGACCTCGCCCGCCACAGCGCCCGGTCCGCCAGCGGGACTTCCGGCCGGGCCCTCTTCGTCGTCGCGGTCCTGCTCGCGGCCTGGGCCGCTCCGCCCCACAGCAGCGCGCTCACCAACGCGCCCACCCACACGCCTCGTCCCATGCGCCCGCGGCAGAGCAACCGCCGTGCCCGGCTTCCGCGGCGCTGCGCCTGTCCGCCTCACGACGGAGCGCGCGCACGCTCCGGCACGCGGTGGGCAAGGAAGTTCCCACGCACGGCAACCGCGCGCCCTGGCCCCCTTCAGGGGACGACGGCGGTGGAGGCGGCCGGTGCCGCATCCGGGCTCGGGTTGGCGGGCTCCTGACCCAAGCTCGACGGGGCCTGGTTCCACCGGCCTTCACCGGTCGGCGCCCGCGACCGCCCCGAGCCGGTCAGCACGCGCAGGTACTCGTCATGGAGGATGGGCGCCGGAGGGGGAGCGGGGTCGGTGACGCTCCGCCCGGACGGAGGCCGCGAGTCTCCACCTTGGGTCATCGCCGGCCCGCAGCCCCGGCTCGCGCACCCGGGAGCAGGGGACTCACCGGGCGTGGCCAGGCACCACCCGGTCCGGTGGGTTCCCCAGGTCCGCGTGGGCCGGGGCTCCATCCGGGTCGGGGGGTTGGGCGGAGGCGCCCAGGGCCGCGGGCTCTTCGCCCGGGCCTCCAGCGCGACCATCAGCGGCAGCGCGAGCCCCAGGACCGCGAACTGCCCCAGGGCGCCGGGCATCCGAGAGCCGGAGGCGGTCAGCACCTGCGCGCGCACGTTCGCGAGGAGGAAGGCGCCGCCAATGGCCATGCACAGCGCGAGCGCCCCCCACGTCACGGCCTGCGCCGTGATGGAGATGGAGGCCAGGCGCCAGGTCGCGCCCATCTCCACCGCCGCCCTCCAGGTCTGCGCCTTCCAGTCCGCGGCCAGCCCGCCCATGCCGTAGCCCACCCCGCACGCCACCACCCACACGGCGGCGCCGTGCACCTCGCGCCGCAGGAGCCACGCCTGCGTGAGGCCCAGCGCCACCCCCATCCCCACGGGCGCCAGGGTGGGAGACAGCCCCAGCGCCACGGCCAGGGACCGCGAGCCCACCAGGCCCACCGGCACCGCCATCGCCGTCATCCCCACCCAGCCCGCGACCTGGAGCCCCGCCCGGCGCAGCGCGTACACCTGCGCGCCGCCCAGCATCGCCCCCGCGACGGCATGGACCGCCAGCTCCGCGAGCCGGTGGATCACCCCCTGCTCCACCGCGGACAGCCGCCAGAGGGCCGCCGAGCGGAGCACCGCGTCCAGCAGGCCCACCCATTCGTCCGCCTGCACCCAGGGGATGAGCAGGCCCAGCACGCTGACCGCCGCCACGAGGACCGCATGAAAGAGACGGGTGCCCATGGCCCGGCAGTCTGCGCGACTCCCGCGGTCCAAGGCCATCCGCGGGGCCACCGTCCTGCCCGCCGGCCAACGAAGGTGTCGCCCGGTGGAGGTGGATGTACGGCGCGACGGGACCCCGCGGGTTAGACTGACCCCGGTGCGCTTCGCCTACTACCAGCGGCTATCGCCCGCCGAGCAGCGGGTCTACCGCCAGAGCGACGCCGTCACGGAGGTGCCCCTGCGGACGCCCGCGACGCTGCGGCCCCGGGTGGAGGCGGTGCGGGAAGCGCTGCGCCAGGAGGACCGGGCACGGCTCCAGGCCGCGACGCAGGCCCTGGCCCGCGCGATGACCGGGCGGCTGGAGGTGGCCGGGGTGGAGGTGGAGGTGCTGGAGGCGCGGCCCTCGAATGAGGAGGGCGAGCTGCACGGGCTCTACACGTGGGCGCCCGGGCAGCGGCCCCGCATCCAGGTGTGGATGCGCACCGCGAAGCGCGGCCAGGTCGTGGCCTTCCGCACGTTCCTGCGCACCTTCCTGCATGAGCTGTGTCACCACCTGGACTTCCTCTGGCTGGAGCTGTCCGCCTCCTTCCACACGGAGGGCTTCTTCCAGCGCGAGTCGAGCCTCTTCGGGCAGCTGGTGCCCCCGGCAGCGGGGGCGAAACGCCGTGAAGCGGCGGACACTGGGAAATGGAGCGCGAGCACAAGGCGCGGCCGGCGCTAGATTGCCGCCCCTATGGCGCATCCGACCGACGACAAGAACTTCCGCCTGCCCACCACCCTCCGCCCCCGCCGCTATCAGGCGACGGTGACCCTGGACCTGGAGGGGCGCACCTTCGCGGGTGAACAGCGCGTGGAGCTGGAGCTGGCCCAGCCCACGACGGAGATCATCCTCCACGCCAACGCGCTGGAGCTGGGCGAGGTCACCTTCCGCGCCGGCAACGACGTGCGCAAGCCCGCCTCCAAGCGCGTGGCGCCGGTGAGCGAGACGGTGGTGCTCACGTTCGCGGCGCCCCTGCCCGCGGGCGGCGCCACGCTGGACGTGCTGTGGACGGGGCACTTCAGCGACGGTCTGCGCGGCCTGTACGCGGCGGGCAAGGTGGCCGCGACGCAGTTCGAGGCCGCGGACGCGCGGCGGCTGTTCCCCTGCTTCGACGAGCCCGCCTTCAAGGCGCGCTGGGCGCTCACGGTGCGCGTGCCGGAGGGCCACACGGTGCTGGGCAACGGCCGCGTGGTGAAGGACGAGAAGGACGGGGCGCTGCGCAGGGTGACGTTCGAGGAGACGGAGCTGCTCAGCTCGTACCTCATCGCGCTGGTGGTGGGGCCGCTGGTGGGCACGCCGGAGGAGCAGGCGGAGGGCATCCCGGTGCGCACGTGGGCCTTGCCGGAGAAGGCGCACCTGGCGAGGTTCGGCCAGGACGCGGCGCTCCAGGTCCTGCCCCGGCTGAAGGACTACTTCGGGCTACCGTATGCCTTTGGCAAGGTGGACCAGGTGGGCATCCCGGACTTCGAGGCGGGCGCCATGGAGAACGCCGGCCTCATCACCTACCGGGAGGTGGCGCTGCTGTTGGATCCGGCGACCGCGCCCCTGTCCGTGCAGAAGCGCGTGGCGGAGGTCGTCACGCACGAGCTGGCGCACCAGTGGTTTGGCAACTGGGTGACGATGGTGTGGTGGGACGACCTCTGGCTCAACGAGGCGTTCGCGACGTGGATGGCGTTCAAGATCGTCGACCAGTGGCGGCCGGACTGGCGCATGTGGCTGGACTTCGACGCGCACCGGGCGAGCGCGCTGGCGCTGGACGCGCTCAGGTCCACGCACCCCATCCACGGCGAGGTGCGCAACGCGGGCGAGGCCGGTGAGAGCTTCGACGCGATCACCTATGAGAAGGGCGGCGCGGTGCTGCGGATGATTGAAGGGTTCCTCGGCGAGGGCCCCTTCCGCGAGGGCATCCGGCTGTACATGCGCAAGCACGCGCGCGCGAACGCGGTGAAGGAGGACCTGTGGAACGCGCTGGGTGAGGCGGCGAAGCAGCCGGTGAACGAGCTGGCCACGAAGTGGATTGGCCAGAGCGGCTTCCCGCTGGTGTCGGTGAAGGTGGAGGGGCGGAAGGTGACGCTGACGCAGCGGCGCTTCTACTCGGAGCCGGGGGTGAAGAGCGCGGAGACGTGGCCGGTGCCCATGGTGCTGCGCTTCGAGGACGCGAGCGGGGTGCGGGAGCAGCGGGTGCTCTTCCGGGACGCGCAGGCGACGGTGACGCTGGAGGGCGGCTCGGGCGAGGTGAAGTGGCTGTGCGCCAACGGCGGCTCCACGGGCTTCTACCGGGTGGCGTACGAGAAGCCGGCGCTGGACGCGCTGGCGGCGAACCTGGGGACGCTGGCGCCGTCGGAGCGCATCTCGCTGCTCGCGGACACGTGGGCGCTGGTGCGCGCGGCGCAGGCGCCGGTGGCGGACCTGCTGGACCTGGCGGCGCGCTTCGGCGACGAGGAGGACGAGGCGGTGCTGGACGAGCTCGTCGGGCGGCTCGGGTACATCGAGAACCGGCTGACGGAGGGCGAGGACCAGGAGCGCTTCCGCCGCTGGGTGGAGCGGCTGCTGGGCGGCGGCCTGAAGAAGCTGGGCTGGCAGGCGGCGCAGGGCGAGCCGGACCGGGTGCGGCTGCGCCGCGCGGCGCTGGTGCGCGCGGTGGGCGGCCTGGCGCGCAGCCCGGAGGTGCTGGCGCAGGCGCGTCCGCTGGTGCAGCGGATGTTGCAGGGGGACAAGGCCGCGCTGGACGCGAACCTGTTGGACACGGCGGTGGGCATGGTGGCGCGCGCGGGCGACGCGGCGCTCTTCGAGGACCTGCTGCGGCGGATGCCGAAGGAGCCCGACCCCGCGACGCAGCGGCGCTACCTGATGGCGCTCACGTCCTTCGAGGACGCGAAGCTGGCGGAGCGGGCGCAGGGGCTGCTGTTCACGGAGACGGTGAAGACGCAGGACGTGGCGAGCTTCGCGACGGGCCTGTTGAGCAACCGCACCGGGCGCGACGCGTGGTGGGAGCAGCTCCAGCGGCGCTGGAAGGACCTGGTGGCGCGCACGGGGGCGGCCCCCATGCTGCTGCGCCGGGTGGTGGAGGGCCTGGGCCTGCTGCGCACGCGCGAGCAGCTGGAGCAGGTGAAGGCGCTGCTCCAGGCGAACCCGATTCCGGAGGCGCAGCAGGCCACGGCGCAGACGCTGGAGCGCCTGGCGCAGGACGTGGCCCTGCGCGAGCGCGTGGCCCCGGAGGTGGCCGCGTGGCTGAGGCGTTGACCGTAATATCCGGTGCCCATGAAGACCACGCTCACGCCCGAAGCCACCGCCGCCTCCCGGGAGGCCCTGCGCCGCGCCAACGCGGCGTTCAGCCAGACCTACCCGGGCGAGTCCTCCCGGCGCCAGCCCGTGCACACCGTGTACGGCGGCGCCCACCTCTTCCGCGCGAACACCGCGCGCAAGCTGGGGGACCTGGCGCTCGCGGCGCTGCGCGACTACGCCACCGACGGCTCCCAGCTCGCCCACGGCCTGGGCCTGCCCCAGCGCGGCGGCTTCGCCCAGCGCGTCCATGACCGCGTCGTGGACAAGCTC
Organism: Corallococcus sp. RDP092CA; assembly: GCF_041903675.1. Lineage (NCBI taxonomy): Bacteria > Pseudomonadati > Myxococcota > Myxococcia > Myxococcales > Myxococcaceae > Corallococcus > Corallococcus sp. RDP092CA. Next base: position 15,738 of record NZ_JAYESI010000053.1, read on the forward strand.
CAGCGTGAGCCCGTCGAGGACTTCCGCATCGACTTCGAGGACGGCTACGGCCACCGCCCCGACGCCGAAGAGGACGCCCACGCCGTCTCCGCCGCCACGGAGGTGGCCCGCGGCCTGGAGCAGGGCTCGCTCCCGCCGTTCATCGGCATCCGCGTGAAGTCCTTCACCGAGGAGCTCTACGCCCGCGCCTCGCGCACCCTGGACCTCTTCGTCACCGCGCTGCTGGAGCAATCCGGTGGCAGGCTGCCGCCGTCCTTCGTCGTCACCCTGCCCAAGGTCACCGTGCCCGAGCAGGTGACCGCCCTGGCCAAGCTGCTGTCGGCGCTGGAGTCCGCCCACCGCCTGCCCCCCGGCGCGCTCACCCTGGAGCTGATGGTGGAGACGCCCCAGGCCCTCTTCGACGCGCGCGGCCGGCCCCACCTGCGCTCGCTCGTGGAGGCCGGCGAGGGCCGCTGCTCCCACGTCCACCTGGGCGTCTACGACTACACCGCCGCCCTGGATGTCAGCGCGCACATGCAGCACATGCTCCACCCCGCCTGCGACTTCCTGCGCGACACCGTGCAGGTGCTCCTCGCGGGCAGCGGCGTGCGCCTGTCCGACGGCGCCACCAACGTCATGCCCGTGGGTCCCCACCGCAAGCAGGGCGACACCCCGCTCCTCCCCACCGAGCGGCGCGAGAACACCGACGCCGTGCACCGCGCGTGGCAGGTGGCGTACCGGCACACGCGCCACTCGCTGGAGCGCGGCTACTACCAGGGCTGGGACCTGCACCCCGCCCAGCTCCCCGTGCGCTACGCCGCCGTCTACGCCTTCTTCCTGGAGGGCCTGGAGCCGGCCTCCCAGCGCCTCAAGGCCTTCGTGGACAAGGCCGCCCAGGCCACCCTGCTGGGCGACGTGTTCGACGACGCCGCCACCGGCCAGGGCCTGCTCAACTTCTTCCTGCGCGGCCTGGCCTGCGGCGCCCTCACCGAGGACGAAGCCCGCGCCCCCGGCCTCACGCTGGAGGAGCTGCGGAGCCGCTCCTTCCGCGCCATCGTGCAGGGGCGCGCGTCACGCTGAGGCGGGCGGCTCCGCGGGGGGCGCCGCGTCCCGGTGCCCCAGCCACTCGCGCGCCACCGCCACGTCCACCGCGAGGATGCCCAGGAGGAACAGCCACGGCCCCGGCCGCGCGGACAGCCCCGTCAGCGCCCAGAGGGTGATGAGGCCCGCGAGCACCGCCGGCGCCACCGAGGGCAGCGCCTCGCGCGCGCGCCGCACCGCCCCCAGCACGCCCAGCGCCAGCAGCCCCAGCACCACGCCCGTCGCGCCCAGCCGCCCGCGCCCCGTCCCCGCGCCCGGCCCCGACGGGAGCACCAGCGTGTTGAACCTCCACGTGTCGTTGTCCTGGATGTCCCAGGCGAAGTTGTTGTCGAGGGTGATGTTGCGCTCGCGCTGCAGGTGCGCCGTGGGCACCAGCGACCACGCCGAGCTCCACGGCAGGAGCAGCCCCACCGCGCACGCCGCCACGCCCGCGAACACCCACCGCTTCAACCGCACGTCCGCCGGCCGCCGGGGCAGCGACGCCTGCGCCATCGGCGATGCCTGGAACGCCCGCCACTGCACGAAGCCCAGCACCACCGCCGCCAGCACCCACAAGAGCGGCGCCACGCCCAGCCCCAGGCACAGGAACGCCTGCGTCACCGTGAGCGCGGTGAACATGGGCAGGAACGCCGGATGCGCGGCGCACTTCACCACCGGCGCCAGCGCGTCCGGCAGCCTCCGGCCCGCGGCCAGCCACTCCCGCGCGCCCAGCATGCCCGCGCCCACCAGCATCAGCGCCGCCCACGGCAGCCCCAGCCCGCCCCCGACGAAGGGCAGCACCGGCGCCAGCACCGCCGCCGCCACCAGCCCGGAGCCGAGCAGCGGCAGCGAGCCGCCAGGCAGCCGCTCGCGCAGCCTCGGGTCGTCCAGCACGTCCTGCACCGCGCGGCCCGCCGTGTCCGCCGCGCGCCGCGCCGTGTCCGCCACCTCGTCCATCACCGGCGACGCGGGCGCGTTCACGTCCCCGCCGCAGTGCGGACACGTCCGCGACGACAGGCCTTCAGGGAGCGGCTGACCACAGTGCGGGCAGGACATGGCGCGAGTCCTCCTCAGGTGAAGCGAGCGCGGGGAGCCTATACCGCGCCCCCCGCTGCATCCTCCATGAACGCGTGGGAGGCCCCGCCCCCTTCCGCACGCCCGGCCGCTACCAGAGCATGTCCTGGTCCTCGGTGACGCCGGGGACGTTGGACAGGCTCAGCTCCCGGCCGCCCACGCGCAGGGTGCCCTCGAAGAGGCCCACCGGCTGCGCGAAGTGGCTCACCACGAGGCGCAGGTTGCGCTCCTCGCGGTGCACGTAGATGGGCTTGAAGCGCAGGTCCACCGCGCCGTCCGCCGTCGTCAGGCGCCACGGGTCCAGCAGCTCCTTCGCGTCGTACTCGAAGCGCGCGCGGCCCACGGGGTAGAGCCGGTCCCCCAGCCAGACGGCGTTCTCGTTGGCCTCGGTGGCGCCCTCGTTGAAGCCCTCCACCAGGTTGAGCCCCACGGGCGTGCCGTCCGGCAGCCGCCCCGCCGCGAAGGCCCAGCGCCAGGCCGTGTGCCGCGCCAGGTAGCCCTGCGTGTAGTCCATGCCGCCCACGCCGCCATCCAGCCGGAAGCGCCGGCCGCCCGCCTCCAGGCTGCCGAAGGCCAGCAGGCCGCTGCGCTTCTGGGTGACGTTGACCAGCCCGTCGCCCTCCACCGGCGCGATGACGGTGAGGGCCGGCGGGCCGCCCGCCACCAGCAGCTCGCCGCTCCACTGGAACGACTGGAGCGACTGCGTGCGCATGCGGCTGACGTCCACCTCCACCTGGTAGCGCTCGTCGGACTCGCCGCGCTTCACGGACATGCGGCCGCCCAGCGTGCGGAAGGCCGCCACGAGCCCCGCGCCCGGCTTGTCGCTCACCTCCGCGAGCGGCCCGGGCACGCCCAGGAAGCTCACGTCACAGAGCGGCTTCTTCTGCTGGAGGTCCACCGCCACCGCGAAGGCGTTGGCCGTGTAGCCCAGGTCCACCACCGCGAAGAGGGCCGCCACCTCCTGCGTGGCGACGAAGGTGTAGTGCCAGCGCTTGCGCTTGAGCAGCCGCGTCGTGCGCCCCGGCGCCCACTTCCCCAGCAGCCGGGGCAGGTCCACCTCCGGCAGCTCTCCCTGGTACGTGCCGAACCGCGGTTCACCTTCCGTGGAGGCCACCGAGGTCGGGGCGAAGGGCAGCAGGGCTTCTCGTTCACGCTCGAGCGTCATCGCGAAACATCTGACGGCACTTCGCCCGCCCTGTCACGCGAACACGCGCGCCAAGTTGCGCCCCGACGACACTCGGGGCCCGCCCTGCCTGCCCGCTAGCTCCTGCCGAAGATGATGCGCTCCTGAGAGAGCAGCCGCGTGGTGAAGCGCAGGGCCACCAGCGACACCGCCACGCAGGACGCGAGCGCGAGCAGGAAGGGCACCGCCCCCAGCGACTCCCCTCGCATCACCTCGCCCGCGAGCAGCTCCTGCCCCAGCACCGGCACCGCGAACATCCACGGCTGCGTCTGGATGGGGGACAGGGCCAGCATCATCCCGGGCAGCGTGGGCAGCACCATCAGGAGCGACAGGTACGTCTGCGCCTCCTTGAACGACCGTGCATAGGTGGACACCCACATCTGCACGGCGGACGCGGCCAGCACCAGCGGCAGCACCGCGGCCAGCATCCCCAGCGCCGCCGGCGCGTCGAAGCGGGCGCGCACGCCCAGGTCCTCCAGCGGCACGCGCTTCACCACCAGGAAGTAGCCCACCAGACACAAGAGCACGCCCGCCCCCGCCATCGCGCAGGTGGCCAGCCACTTGCCCGCCACCACCGCGCCCCGCGGGGCGGGGTTGAGCAGCAGGGGCTCCAGCGAGCCGCGCTCGCGCTCGCCCGCCATGGTGTCGCTGGCCAGCTGCATGCCGCCCGCGAACGCGGCCATCACCAGGAACAGCGGGATGGTGGTGAGCACCGTGGCCGCGGTGCGCTCGGGGGTGGACAGGTCCAGTTCGTCCACGCGCACGGGCACCGCCAGCTCCGGGGACACGCCGCGCGCGAACAGGCGCTGGCTGCCGGTCTGCTGCGAGTACGCCCCCAGCATCCGCTGCGCGCGCTGCACGGCCTGCCGGGCCTTGTTGCGCGAGCTGTCCACCACCAGCCGCACCGCGGCGGTGTGCCCGTCCGCGAAGTCCTTCGCGTAGTCGTCCGGCACCACCAGCACCAGGTCCAGCTTGCCGGCCTGCACCAGCGCCTCGTAGTCCCTGGGGGCCTCCGACAGCTTCGCGCCGTAGCGCTCCAGGAAGGCCATCAGGCTGGGCGCGTGCTCGCGGCCCACCACGGGCAGCTCCAGCGGCCGGTCCTGCCGGTACCAGGAGGCCATCACGTTGAACATCACCAGGAACACCAGCGGGCCCAGCAGCGGCCACAGCACCGCGGAGCCCAGCGTGCGCCGGTCCCGCAGGTGGTCGCGCACCTCCTTGCGCAGCACCGTCCCGATGAGGCCCCTCATTCGCGCAGCCCCTGCTCGCTGCCAATCACGCTCACGAAGGCCTCCTCCAGGCTGTCCTTCCCGGTCGCCGCGCGCAGCGCGTCCGCCGTCCCGTCCGCCACCACCCGCCCGCGCGCCACCACCACGATGCGGTCACACAGCGCGGCCACCTCCTGCATCACGTGGCTGGAGAACACCACGCAGCAGCCCTGCGCCTTCAGCTTGCGCAGCAGCGCGCGCACGGAGCGCGTGGCCATCACGTCCAGGCCGTTGGTGGGCTCGTCCAGCAGCACGTTGCGGGGCCCGTGCACCAGCGCGCGCGCCAGCGCCACCTTCACGCGCTCGCCCTGGCTGAAGCCCTCCGTGCGCCGGTCCGCGATGTCCTTCATGTCCAGCAGCTCCACCAGCTCCTCCACGCGCGCGTCCAGCGCGGCGCCGGACAGGCCGTGCAGCTCGCCGAAGTACCGCGCGTGCTCGCGCGCGGTGAGGCGCGGGTAGAGGCCGCGAGCATCGGGCAGCACGCCCAGCGCGCGCCGGGCCACCTCCGGCTGCTTCGCCACGTCCACGCCGTCCACCGTGGCGGTGCCGCCGTCCGGGCGCACCAGCGTGTAGAGCATGCGCAGCGTGGTCGTCTTGCCCGCGCCGTTGGGGCCCAGCAGGCCCGTGATGACGCCGTCCTCCGCGGTGAAGGACACGTCGTGCACGGCCGTCACGGAGCCGAAGCGCTTGTGCAGGTTCCTGGCTTCAATCATGGGCGCTCGGGTCCTACGGAACAGGGCCGGCGAAGGAGGTGAAGAAGGGCGGCCGCTTGAGGCCCGCGCCACAGTCGGGCGTCAGGCCCTCCACGCTGCCGCGCGCGAGCAGGTCCGCCATCAGCGTGCGCGCGCAGTCCGCGCCCACGGTGTTGTGTCCCAGCCCCGGCACCACCACGTGCAGGCTGCGCGTCAGCGTCCGCTTCGCCTCCTCGCCCCAGGGCGGCGGCGTCACCGGGTCCAGCTCCCCGGAGAGCAGCAGCGTGGGGATGTCCGACTGCACGGGCTCGCGGAAGCCCGGGGGCACGCTCGCCTGGGGCCACTTCGCGCACGCGCGCTTCACGTCCAGCGCCATGCGCGGGCCGAACCAGGTGCCCTTCGCCTCGCGCTCGGCGTCCTCCTCCGTGAAGAAGGGCGCGTCCTCCGCGCACACCACGGCCAGGAACATGCCCCGGCTGGTGGTGCGCGCCACCTCGTCGGTGAGCCCCAGCGACAGCGCCACGAAGGGCGTCCAGTCATCCTTCGCGGCGCGGTCCAGCATCAGCGGCACCAGCGACGCGACGTCCGGGCTGTAGAGCAGCGAGAACAGCTCCGCCAGGAAGACGCGCCGGGTGAGCGTGAAGTCCTCCGGCACGCCCGTGCGCGGGTGCGCCAGGTGCACCTTCGCGGGCGCGGCCTCCAGCCTCGCGAGCAGTCCCTCCGTGCGCGTCCGCAGGTCCGGGTACGCCTTCGCGCAGGCGCGGTCCTTCGCGCACGCGTCCAGCAGCAGGTCCAGGGCGCGCTGGCCGTCGCGCGCGGCGTACAGCGGCAGGTACTGCCCCATGGGAGCCACGCCATCCAGGATGGCGGTGCGCACGCGGTCCGGGTGCTGGCGCATGTAGACCAGCGCCGCGCGCGTCCCGTAGGAGATGCCCCACAGGTTCACCTGCCGGTAGCCCAGCGCCGCGCGCACGTCGTCCAGGTCATCCATGGCGATGGACGTGGTGTAGAGCCGCTCGTCCGCGTCCCAGCCCGCGCGGCACTGGGGGATCACGTCCGCGTCCTCGCGGTCCTCGAAGCGCTCCGCCAGCGACGCGCGCGAGGGGTTCAGCGCCTCGCAGTCCAGCGGGTGCGAGTCCCCCGTGCCGCGCTGATCCACGAAGACGATGTCGCGCTGGCGCCGGATGCGCTCCAGCGCCGGCAGGATGCGCGTGCGGGACGCCGCCTGGCCGGGGCCGCCCGCGAGGAAGAACAGCGGGTCCTCCTTCGGCTGCGACGCGAGCGCGGGCACCACCACCACGCGCAACGAGAGCTTGCGCCCCTTCGCCGCGGCGCGGTCCTCGAAGACCTCCAGCGTGCCGCACAGCGTCTGCGCGGCCACCCCGTCCAGCCGGCACGGCTTCAGCGCCATCCGCCGCTCGGACGCGGCCTCCGAGGCGCGGGCGCCGGACCGGGAGCAGCCCGCGAGCGCCAGCGCCGCCAGCACCGCCAGCGCGAGCCACCTCCCCGGACGGCGCCCCGGGGGCGTGGCGAGGGGGTGAGACAAGATGCCACCTGTCACGGCGGGCCAACCTCCAGCACGGGGGAGTCCCCTGGCGCATACCATTGGTATGCAGAAGGTGCACCCGTCGAGCCCCGGACATGCGCGGCGATTGAATCCGCGCGAACGCGGGGCGTCCTCTGCTACGCCCATGCCCATGAAGAAACGCGCGTTCCTGGTCCTCTTCGCCCTGTCGCTCACCACGCTCGCCGGCTGCGCCACGCTGCAGAGCCTGCTCAACGGCGCCTTCCAGAAGCCCACCCTGCGCTTCAAGACAGCGCGGCTGGCGGACGCCTCCCTGTCCGACGCCACGGTGGACCTGGTGTACGAGCTGGACAACCCCAACAGCCTGGGCCTGAAGGTGGCGTCGGTGGACTACGCCTTCTTCGTGGAGGGCAAGCAGCTGGTGGCCGGCAAGCCGAAGGAGGGCGTGAACCTCAAGGCCAACGGCAAGAGCCAGCTCGTCTTCCCCGCCAACGTGAAGTTCGCGGACATCGCGCCGGTGGTGACCACGTTCCTGGACAAGGACGTGGCGGCCTTCAAGGCGCAGGGCTCGCTGGGCATCCAGACGCCGCTGGGCGTGCTGAGGTTCCCCCTGGAGAAGGAAGGCACCTTCCCCGTCCCCAAGGTTCCGCAGGTGCAGTTCCAGGCGCCGCGCATCACCAACGTCACGCTGAGCGGCGCCACGGTGGAGTTCCCGCTGGCCATCACCAACCGCAACGCCTTCCCGCTGCCGGTGGCGGGCATCACCGGGGCGCTCAAGGTGGCGGGCGCCAGCGTGGGCAACCTGTCCACGGGCAACCTGGGCATGCTGGATGGCAGCGGGACGAAGCAGGTGACGCTCCCGTTGACCATCAACTTCGCGAGCGCCGCGTCCGCGGCCATGGCCCTGCGCTCGGGGGGCAACGCGCAGGTGAGCCTGACGGGCAACCTGACCTCGGACGCGCAGTCCGTGCCCCTGAACCTGAGCCAGCTCGTGAATTTCACGAAGTAGACGGCAGGGCATGCAGGGAAGCAGGCGGTGCATCGCACACCGGGGATGTTGTCCCCGGACAGGGGAGCCGTTACGGTTGCGCCGCTTCCCGAGGGCCCCCCATGCGCCGCATCCTCTTCAAGTCCAAGATCCACCGCGCGACGGTGACCCAGGCCGACCTCGACTACGAGGGGTCGGTGACCATCGACAAGGACCTGCTCCAGGCGGCGGACATCCTCCCCTACGAGAAGGTCGCGGTGTGGAACGTCACGCGCGGCACCCGGCTGGAGACGTACGCCCTGGAGGGCGAGTCCGGCAGCGGCGTCATCTGCATCAACGGCGCAGCCGCGCACCTGAACCAGCCGGGCGACCTGGTCATCCTGGCCACCTTCGCGGAGGTCGAGGAGGCGGAGGCCGCGAGCTGGAAGCCCACGGTCGTCTTCGTGGACGGCAAGAACCGGGCGGTCCCCGGCATCACCGAGGAAATCCCCGGGCCCGCGCGCCGTATCGCGTAGAGACGCCCCAGCGGGGCCTTCCGGCACCTTTTGCCGCCCCCAGCCCTGTCTGCCATGCTTCCCGCCCTCTCATTGGCGGGCGCGGCGGTGCGCGTCCCGGAGGCGCTGACGCGATGAAGTGGATGTGGGCGGGACTGGTGACCCTGGTGGCGGTGACGGGGTGCACGCGGGTGGGCCCGTATCAACGCGACCCCAACGCGGAGGACGCGTTCATCTCCAACGTGCCGGTCATCCGCGCGCCCGCGCAGGACCGCTGTGATGCGCTGGGGAAGTCCTCCGTGCGCGGCGGCTGTGACGACGCGCTCTACCTGGCCAGGGAGTACGCCCGGCGCCTGGCGGTGGGAGACGAGGTGTGCCTGGAGGGGGGCTTCGGCGAGGAGCCGGGCGCGGCGTGCAAGGCGCGCGCGGCGGTCATCGACACGGGGCCCGACAAGGTGAAGCTGGAGGTGCGCTCGGCGCGCCCGGACTCGCGGTGGTTCCAGTCCGAGATGCGACACGCCTGGTACGAAGAGGGCGCGCTGGTGGACCTGTACCTGGCGGAGCGGGGTTACTAGAGACGACCGGCCGCGAGCCTCGCGGCCAAGGAGGAGGACATGGCCTTCTACGACGGCGTGACGGAGCGGCTGGGCTTCATGAAGAAGCTGACCCCCGCGGAGCTGAAGAAGCTGGGGTCGCTGCGCCTGTCGGACCTCATCCAGGCGGAGATTGGCCGGGCGCGCGTGCGCGTGGCGGAGCTGGAGAAGCGCTACCCGTCCGCGACGACGAAGGAGCTGGCGCAGCGGCTGGTGGATGAGAAGAAGAGCCTCGCGAGCATGGTGGGCGGCGTGAGCGGCGTGTTCGGGCTCATCTCGCTGCCGGCGGACCTGACCTTCATGGCGTACCTGCAGCTCGTCCTGCTGACGGACGTGGCCACGCTCTACAAGGCGAACCTCAAGACGGACCGCGCGCGGGGGGAGCTGCTGGACCTGTTCGGCTACGCCAACGGGCTGGGGCCGCTGCACCGCTCCGGGCCGAAGGTGCTGGGGAAGCTGGCGGCGCTGCTGCTCGCCAAGGGTGGCATGACGACGCTGGGCCGCGCGATGCCGCTGGTCGCGGCGCCCATCACGGCGTACCTCAACAACCAGCACATCCAGATGGTGGGCGAGCAGGCCGTGCGCTTCTACGAGGGCTTCGACAAGGCCCACGCCAAGGCGCGCAATGCGCGGCGCAAGGCGGCGGGCGCGGAGTAACGGTCGGACAACCCCACGTGTTAGGTTTGCGTTCGCAAGGCCTGACACGCTGGGGGGCAGTCAGTGAAGACAGCGCATTCGGTCCTCGATTCAAGCGCGCTCGTTGTGACTCCCGGGGCAACTGTCAGGGAGTCCCGCTGGCAAGCAATGGCGACGTTGCTTGCACCGGGCTTGGCGATCACAACCGACCATGCCCTTCCTGATGTTGTTTCTCGTCTCTTCGTCAGCACGGGCGAAAGACGAACGGCTTCCGTCGCAGCCCGCATCGTCGGACGCGATCAGCCATCTCCGATGGCCGCCTTGTCGGCATTCTTCGTTCGGTTGGCCCATCGTCATGGGGCGCCTCGCGCTCTTGGGGAAGTATCAGCCATCTTTCCAGCAGATTATCGCCAGGGAGGGGTGGTTCGAGCGGCTATCACCCTCCGCGCGACAGGTCATCTCGGTCGCGGATGGCATGCGCCAGGCAATTGAGAAGCCCTGGCCCAAGATCTTCTTGGAGTACCTCGTCGTCGCGCTCGCGGAAGAAGCAGGCGGTCCCCTCCCTGAGATGATGCGGCGAAAGGGCATCCCGCTCGAAGAACTGATGACCCAGATCCGAGAGAGGAGCCGCACCAACATTCCTTCCAGCGGCAGCTACTGTTGCCGAGCACGCTTGTTGATGGACGGGTGAGCCGGCTGGATGAGGGACGCCGGAATCCCGAGTCGGTTTAAGGCCCTACGGCCGCCTGGCGGCGGTGCCCTCCGGGCAGCCTTGAGCCGCCTCGTGCTCCGGCTCAAGCTGCAACCGTCGATTCCCCAAAGGGAATCGCCTCAAGAAAAGGCCATCATCGGCGGTG
>NZ_JAYESI010000054.1:0-22912 GCF_041903675.1 Corallococcus sp. RDP092CA
CAAGCTGCTGGCCGCCGTCTACTCCGTCGCCAAGCGTCGCAAGCCCTTCACCCCGCTGCTGCCGACAGCCCCCTCCCCGAACCCCTCCCCATGCGCAAACGGTTGACTGAGACTCACGGCATCTCAGCGCAGCTTCATGCACTTGGGACGCGCCATCAGCCGGTCCACGTAGGCCTCCAGCCCGGGCCGGCCCGTCGCACCGCCCAGCATGCGCTGGTAGATGAACATGGAGCCGATCATCACGTCCGCCGCGGTGAACCAGTCGCCGAAGAGGTAGGGGCCGTCCCCCAGCTCGCGCTCCACGGCATCCAGCGCCTGCGGGTACTCCACCCACCCGCGCTGCGGCAGCAGGGGGAGCTTCGACATGTGGTCGCCCATGGACGGCTCCAGCTGCGACGTCGAGTACACCATCAGCGACAGGTACCGGCCGCGCTCCGGCGCATCCACCTTCGGCGCCAGCTTCGCCTGCGGATACCTGTCCGCGATGTAGAGACAGAGGGCCGTGTTCTCGAACACGCGCGCGGCTCCATCCACCAGCGCGGGCAGCTTGCCGGCCGGGTTCACCGCGAGGAACTCCGGCGACTTCTGCTCCCGCTTCTCCAGGTCGATGGGCACGATCTCGTACTCGACCCCCGCCTCGTCGAGCATCCACTTGCCAATGACCGCCCGGCTGCGCGGATTGAAATAGAGCTTCATTCGGACACCTCCCGTGAGCACCCCGTGGACCGCGCCCCGGACAACGCCCGGAGCGCGGGCCGCATTCGCTCACATCCGGCGCGGCTAGGGCACCACCTTCGTTGCGGGCGCCCCGGACGGCGCCTCCAGCTTCTGGAGCGCCTCCGCCGCGTTGGCGTTCTTGGGGTCCAGCTCCAGGGCCTTGCGGTAGTTCACGCGCGCCCGCGCCTTGTCGCCGACGGCGAGGTACGCCTCCCCCAGGCTGTCGTAGACGTTGCCCACCCGCGGGAACATCTCCACGTTGAGCTTGAAGACTTCGACGGCGTCCGCCGCGCGCTTCATCCGGAGCAGCTTGTAGCCCAGGCTGTTGAGCTCCCCGTCGGAGAAGTCATACGCGTCCGGCTTCGAGGCCTTCAGCTCCCGGTAGTACGCGAGGGTCTTCGCGATGGGCTCCCGGTCGAGCCGCCTGCTCAGCAGCTCCCGGATGCCCTCGCGGGGCGCCTGGGGCGGGATGCCGTGGAGCACGCTGAACAGGCCGACGGACAGCTCCTTGAGCTTGTCGCCGCGCGCCGTGTTGTCCAGGAGGATGACCACCTCCCTGCTCGCGGGCACGCGGTAGATGCGCGAGCTGAACCCGTTGAGGCCGCCGCTGTGGCCGATGGTGGCGAGCACCGTCTTGCCGTCGCTCAGCGGCAGCGGGTCCATGCGCAGGCCGAAGCCGTAGTTCTCCAGGCCGGGCGTGAACATCCGCTGCTTCAGGGCCTCCGGCAGCAGCGTGTTCTCGTAGAGCGCGCGGTCCCAGCGGTAGAGGTCCTCCACCGTCGAGTACAGCGACCCGGCGGCGTACGGCAGGGACATGTCCAGGTAGGTGGCGTTCACGTAGCCGTCCGGCGAGCGCTCGTAGCCGCTGGCCCGCTTGGGGAGCACCGTGGTGGAGACGTCGTAGCCGGAGTCCTTCATGCCCAGCGGCGTGAAGATGCGCTCCTGCACCGCCTCCGCATACGTCTTGCCGGTGACGCGCTCGATGATGGCGCCCAGCAGGTAATAGCCGGAGTTGTTGTAGGCGAACTTCGAGCCGGGCTCGAACTCCAGGTCCCCGCTGGCGAACTGCTTCACGAAGTCCGCGACGGGGTAGGGGTTGCGCGACACCTTGGAGAAGAAGTCCGGCGCGTTCGTGTAGCTGGGGATACCGGACGTGTGGTTGAGCAGGTGGGTGAGGGTGATGCGCGAGCCCGTGTCCTTGCGGTAGTCCGGCAGGGCCGACGCCAGCGTGTCGTCGAGCTTCAGCTTCCCCTCCGCGACCAGTTGGAGGATGACCATGGCCGTGAACTGCTTGGTCACGGACGCGATGCGGAACTTCGTGTCCGGCGTGTTGGGCACGTTCCATTCGAAGTTGGCCTGGCCATAGGCCTTCTTCAGGACGATGCCCTTCTCGTTGGCGACGAGCGCCGCGCCGTTGAACTGGCGCAGCTGGTGGTACTGCGTCAGCAGCCGGTCCAGCGCCTGCTGCCGCGTCGCCGCGCCCGCGGCGACAGGGATGCACAACAGTGCCATGGTCAGCACGCCCAGGAGGCGCGACGGGTTCCAGCGCATTCGGTCTCTCCCTCGCATGAGCCTACCCACGCCTCAGACGTGGGTCGATTGCGTCCGGGACCCCTTCGGGGGGAGGGAGGGCACGAAGAAGAAGGCGGGCAGGGCCAGCACCCCCGCGACGAGGCAGGCCCCCTCACCCAACGTCGCCAGCAGCCCGAAGCCCGCCAGGGCCCGGTTGTCGGAGAAGAGGAGCGACGCGTAGCCGATGATGGTCGTGGAGGAGCACAGCGCCACCGCGCCGCCCGTGTCGTCCATCACCCACGTGAACGACCCGGGGCCCTCCCGCCGGTAGCGCAGCACCAGGTTCGCCGCGTAGTCCACGCCGATGCCGAAGGTGATGGGCAGCACCACGAAGTTGAGGAAGTTCAGCCGCAGCCGCAGCGCAGCGGCCAGCCCCACCAGCCACACCACCCCCATCAGCAGGCCCAGCAGCACGGCCCCCGCGAACGAGGTCAGTCGGTGTCGAAGCGGCGGAAGAACGCGCGGTTGAGCACCGCCGCGCAGCCCAGGTACAGCGCCACCAGCGCGCCCAGCGACGCGAGGATGGCGGGCGGCGGCGGCACGAAGCCGAAGTAGTGCCCCAGCGGCGTGAAGGGCAGCGCGTTGGCCAGGACCACCACCCCGAGCGACGACAGCAGCAGGAGCCGCGCGGGGGGGCTGCGCGCCGCGCCGCCCCTCGTGCGGATGATGAAGATGACCAGCACCTGCGTGGTCAGCGACTCCATGAACCAGCCCGTCTGGAAGAGCGGCGCGTCGGCGTGGAAGCCGTGCAGCAGCACCGTGAACGTCGCCGCGTCGAAGACCGAGCTGAGCGTGCCGAACACCGCCATGTAGAGGCGCACGAAGCGCAGGTCCCAGCGGGTGGGCCGCGCGAGCTGCTCCGCGTCCACCGTGTCCAGCGGGATGGCCAGCTCCGACACGTCGTACAGCATGTTGTTGAGGAGGATCTGGATGGGCAGCATGGGCAGGAACGGCAGCACCAGCGACGCCAGGGCCATGCTCAGCATGTTGCCAAAGTTGGAGCTGGTCCCCATGCGGATGTACTTCATGACGTTGCCGAAGGTGCGCCGCCCCTCCTGGACGCCGTCGTGCAGGACGCCCAGCTCCTGGCGCAACAGCAGCAGCGCCGCGGCCTCCCGCGCGACGTCCACCGCGCCCGCGACGGAGATGCCCACGTCCGCCTCGTGCAGCGACGGCGCGTCGTTGATGCCGTCCCCCAGGTAGCCCACCACGTGGCCGCGCTGCCGCAGCGCGCGCAGGATGCGGCTCTTCTGCGAGGGGGACACGCGCGCGAAGACGGTGGTGGCCTCCGCCCGCGCGCGCAGGCCCGGGTCGTCCAGCAGGGCCAGCTCCGTGCCGGTGAGCACGCCCCGCACCTCCAGGCCCAGCTCCTGACAGACGTGCACCGCGACCCGCGCGTTGTCGCCCGTCACCACCTTGACCTCGACGCCCGCGTCGCGCAGCGCCGCCAGCGCGGGCCGGGCGCTCTGCTTGGGAGGATCCAGGAAGGACGCGAAGCCCGCGAACACGAGCCCCGCCTCGTCCTCCGGGGACACCGGCCCGGCCTGGGACGGGAGGTCGCGCCACGCGAGCCCCAGCACCCGGAAGCCCTGCTCGCCCAGGGCGTCGGCGCGGGCCTGCAGGCGCTCGCGCGCGGCCACGTCCAGGGGCCCCACCGTCCCGTCCGCCGCCGCGCACGCCGCGCACCGGGACAGCAGGGCCTCCGGCGCGCCCTTCACCACCAGGACGCGGCGGCCGTCCTTCTCCAGCAGCACGGAGACGCGGCGGCGCTCGAAGTCGAAGGGCAGCTCGTCCTGCTTGCGCCAGCCCTCCGTGCACGCCACGCGCCTGGCGAGGATGGCCTCGTCCATGGGGCTGCGCAGGCCGGTGGCGAAGGAGCTGTTGAGGTAGGCCCACGCGAGGGTGCGCTCGCTGTGCTGGGCGGTGGCGTCCTCGGTGCGCTCCAGCCGGATGTTCGCCTCCGTGAGCGTGCCCGTCTTGTCGGTGCACAGCACGTCCATGCAGCCCAGGTCGTGCACCGCGCTCAGCCGCTTGACGATGACCTCCTGGTCCGCGAGCCGCAGCGCGCCCCGGGCGAGCGTCACGGAGACGACCATGGGCAGCAGCTCCGGCGTGAGCCCCACCGCCAGGGCCATGGCGAAGAGGAAGGACTCCAGCAGCGGCCGCTCCAGGGTCAGGTTCACCAGGAGCACGAACAGCACCATCAGGACCGTGAGCCGCATCAGCATCACGGAGAAGCGGCGCGTGTCCCGCTCGAAGGCGGTGGAGGCCACGGGCGCCTCCAACCCCCGGGCGATGCCGCCGACCTCCGTGTCGCGGCCGGTGGCGAACACGAGCGCGCGGCCCGTGCCGCCCAGCACCGTCGTCCCCGCGAAGACGGTGTTGCCCACCTCCGCGAGCGGAGCCTCCGCGGGCACGAGGCCCGGCGCCTTCTCCACGGGGTAGGGCTCGCCGGTGAGCGGCGACTCGTTCACGGACAGCTCGTGCGAGTCGAGGAGGCGCGCGTCCGCGGGGACGCGGCTGCCGGTGGCCAGCAGGACCACGTCGCCAGGGACGAGCTCCGTGGCGGGCCGCACCTGCTCCACCCCGTCGCGCAGCACCCGGGCGCGCAGGGCCACGGCGCCGCGCAGGCGCTCCGCCGCGCCGTTGGCGCGGTGCTCCTGGACGAAGTCCAGCGTCACGCTGACCAGCACGATGGCGGCGATGATGATGGAGCTGGTCAGGTCATGGACCACGGCCGAGACGCCGCACGCCACCAGCAGCACCAGCACCAGCGGGTTGCCCAGCCGCCGCAGCAGCTCCAGGGGGAGCGGTCGGCGGCGCCGGGCCTCCAGCGCGTTGGGGCCCAGGGACTCGAGCCGCGACGCGGCCTCCCGCTGGGGCAGCCCCTCCGGCGTGCTGCCCAGCCGGGCGCGCAGGGACTCCACCGGCTCGCTCCAGGCGGGCGGGCCTTCGCGCGCCGGTGCGGGCCTCCGTCGTCCGCCGGGATGGCGCGGAGCCCACGCCACGAGCCTGGCGCCCCGGCCGCTCGACCCTCCACTGCCCATCCAGGCAACGTGGGCAGTCCCCCGGGGAGGGTCCAGCCATCCTACCGGGGAGGGGCCCGGCGCTCGGAGGGTCGGCCCCGTGCCCTGGCTGGCGTCGCCCTTGCTAGCTGGCGTCGCCCTTGAAGGTGAGGACCGCGGCCGCGTCCAGCGCCTGGAGGAAGCGCACCGCGAGCGGCAGCGCGACGCGGCCTCCCACGCCGCCGCCCTCCACGAAGACCGCGAAGCCGATGCCGTCGCGCACCCCGACGAACCACGCGTGGGTCCGCGGCGGCACGTCCGTGCCGAACTCCGCGGTGCCCGTCTTGCCGCGAAGCCCGATGATGTTGGCGGCGGACTTCGCCGTGCCCTCCGTCACCACCGCGCGCATCAGGTCCTGGAGCGCCTCCGACGTGCCCGAGCCCAGCCGCGACTCCGGGCCGCCCTCCGCGTCCGCCAGCAGGCGCGGCGCGCGCCAGACGCCGGTGTCCGCCGCCGCCACGACGGTGGCCATGTGCAGCGGCGTGACCAGCACGCGGCCCTGGCCCATGGCGGCCGCGGCGCGCTCGGCGGCGTCGCTCGTCACGGGGAAGCTGGCGCCCGGGGACGGCAGCCCCACGTCGTAGGGCACCCCGAAGCCGTAGCGCCGGGCCGCGTCCTCCAGCGCGTGGGGCTCCAGCCTCGACGCCAGCTGGATGAACGTCGTGTTGCATGACATCGCGAACGCCCGGCGCAGCGTGGTGGGGCCCAGCACCTCCGACTCGAAGTTGCGGAAGCGCTTGCGGCCCACCGTCACCTCCAGGGGGCACTCGACGCGGGAGTCCGGCGTCAGGCCGCTTTCGAGCAGCGCCTCCGCGGTCACGAGCTTGAACGTGGAGGCCGGCGGATAGCGCCCCATCAGCGCGCGGTGCCACCCCTCCCCGAGCGGCCGGCTGGCCACCGCCAGCACCTCGCCCGTCTCCGTGTTCACCGCGACCAGCGCGGCCGGCAGGGTGACGTCCGCGAGCGCCGCCTCCGCCGCCGCCTGCACGTCCCTGCGCAGCGTGGTGCGGACAGCGCGTCCCGGCTCACCGTCGAAGCGGTAGAGCACCACGCCGCCGCCAGCACGGCGCTGGAGCCGCACCTCGCCGGAGGGGAGCCCCGCCAGCGTCCGCTCCTGCGCGCGCTCCAGGCCGGACAGCCCCACCAGGTCGCCCGGCTGGTACGGCGCGCCCAGCGCCTGGAGCGCCTCCGCCGTCACCTCCCCCACCCGGCCCAGCGTGTGCGCCGCGAAGCCCTCCGCCGGGGTGAGGCGCGCGGGGGCCCTGCGGAAGAAGATGCCGGGCACGGGCGAGAGCACGGCCCGCACCTGCTGGTAGCGCTCCTGGCGCACGTCGATGAACGGGAGGAACTTCTCGGGTTGCGCGCTCGCGGCGCTCAGCGCGGCGAGCACCTTCGCGGGGTCCACGCCCAGCTGCGCCTGGAGCACGTTGGCCACGGCCGCGCGGTCCTTCACCCGGCCGGGCAGCACGCCGATGCGGATCACCTCGCCCGGCACCGTGAGCGGGTCCCCGTTCGCATCGAGCAGCGCGGCGCGAGGGCCCCAGGTCCGCGTGCGTCCGAAGCGGTCCCCGGGCCGCGCGTCGGGGTGGAACACCTCCGGCGTCCAGCGCAGGCTCCAGCGCTTCGCGCGAAGCTCGAAGCGCAGCCGGGACTCCACCTCCCAGTCGCCCAGCCCCCGCAGCGTGTGCACGCCGCGGAACCTCACCACCGCCGTGGTGCCGGCCTGGGACTCGAGCTCCGGCGGGTCGAAGCGCGAGGCGACGACGCCCAGGTCCTGCCTCCAGCGCGCGTGCTGCGCGTCGAAGTCCGGGGGCGCGTCCACGAGCACCTGGCGCTGCGCCGCCACGTCGTTGCGCGCCCAGGCGTCCAGGTAGCGCCGGGCCAGGTCCTCGACGCCGCCTCCAGGGGCGGCGGGAACGCCAGGCGCGGCGGGCTTCGTGGCTCGCGGCGCGCACGCGGGAAACAGCAACAGGAGACAGAGCCCCACCCAGGAAATGAACGCCCGTCCGTACACGCGTCCCCCTGTACCGCGCCCGCCTCGCCGAAGCGAACATCCGGCGCACGAGTCCTCCACCAGGCCCTGAAGTCAGCACCCATGCACGCATGGAGCGCACCGCCCCCCACGCGCTCCGCGCCGAAGCGGGCCTCCGGTATCCGCCAGGACCACCGGGGCCCGACGCCGTAAGGCCTCGCGCTCGCGGCGGGGCTCAGTGGACCGTCTGCTCCTGGGTCTTGCTCGCGCCGTCGCCCGTCGCCGTGATGGTCAGCGGGCCGGCCGTCGCGGCGCGGAGGTAGAAGAGGCCCTCGCGCTGCGGGTTCTTGAGGCTCACCACCGTCACGGGCGCGTCCGAGCAGTCCGGCAGCAGGTGGAAGGTCGCGCCCGGATCCGACGCGGCCAGCGCCACCTCCGGCACGGACAGCGGGGCCAGGTTGCCCGCCAGGTCCCAGCCCTGCACCACCAGCACCTCCGAGCACCCGCCCACGTCCAGCGTCCGCGCCGGGGTGGCGAAGCCCACCTGCCGCTCATCGCCCTGGGTCGTCACGTCCAGGGAGACGGCGTTGTCCGGGTACACCTCCGGGTTGTAGCCGTCACCGCTGATCCGGTTGAGGCTGAGGAGGTTCGCGGTCCCGTTGTCCGAGATGGCGGCCTGGTAGTAGCTCGTCAGCTCCGTCTTGGTCAGCGTGTTGCCGACCACCTGGATGTTCTGGGACTCGGGGGGAGGCGTGAAGTCGAGGTCCATGGCCTGGAGCAGGCTGACGCCGACGTCGTTCTCCGAGAGCACGTTGTCCGCGATGCGCAGGTCGTGGCACAGCTCGCTTCCCTCGCCGTAGTACGGGCCGCCGAACACCAGGATGCCGGAGCCGTAGTCCCGCTCGAACTGGTACGCGTTGCCCTGTATCTGGTTGCGCACCACCTGCCCGGAGACGCCGTGCGCCAGCTGGATGCCGAGGCGCGCGATGCGGTCCGTGGGGCCCAGGCCGTCGAGGGTGTTGTCCTCCACCGTGGCCACCACGCGTCCCAGCACCACCACGCCCGCCTTCTGGTAGCCCGTCAGCCGGCTGTTCCGGACGGTCACCGTCACCGGCGTGGCGTCCGGCGCGAGGTTGCGCACGTCGATGGCGAAGCCCTCCTGGCAGCCGCCGATGTTGTCCGCCTGGTGCAGGTCCTCCACCACCACGCCCTCGATGGTGCCGCTCGCGCCGTCCAGCAGGATGCCGCGCAGCCGGTCCGCCTCCGCGTCACACACGTCCGACAGGCCTCGCGCCGTCACCGTGACGTCGCGCACGTTCGCCACGGTGCCCCGGTTGCGCAGCACCGCGCCCTTGTAGTGGTCCCCGGCGCCGTCCTCGGACGCGGTCAGGGTGTGGCCGGCGCCGTCGAGCGTGTAGCCGTCCGGGATGAACATCGCGCTCTGGACCACGCAGTCCTCGCGCAGCGTCACCTGGCCGGGCGACAGCGTGACGGGGCAGGGGGACTCGCCCGGGCCGCAGCGCCGGCCGGCCCACTCCACGGAGAAGGACTGCCGCGCGCTCGCGCCCGAGGCGTTCGTCGCCACCAGCTCCACGGTGGGCGTCACACCCGCCGGCAGGCAGGAGGGCTCCGTCCAATCCACCGTGCTCGTCGTGCCGTCCCCCACCGCCGCGCCGAGCGCCCCCACGTTCGACGTCCAGGCGAACGTCATCGCCTCGCCGCGAGGATCCGTCGCCGTCGCGGTGAACGTCACGCGCTCCCCGGCGAGCGCGCTCGTCGCGGACTGCGACGCGCTGTCCAGCACCGGCGGCGCCTCCGCCCGGATGCACACGTTCACGAGCTGCTCCGTGACGCCACCGAAGCCGTCCGTCACGACGGCCTTGAGCTGGCAGTCGCACTCGGAGGGCTCCGCCGTCGGCGTGAAGACGGGCGTGGCCAGGGTGATGTCGTCGAAGATGCCTTCGCACGTCGCGCTCCAGGCGTACGTCAGCACGTCCTGGGGGCCGTCCTCGTCCGTCACCGTCGCCTCGACCTGGAAGGGCATGTTGAGGCCCAGCGGCGGAGGCACTCCGACCGAGGACGCCACCGGCGCGCGGTTGAACCGCGTCTCCTCCAGCGTCGGGGCCGCGCGCGTGGTGCCCATGCCGACGCGGAACTGGAGCGTGGACTCCGCGCCCCGGGCATCCGTGACGCGCACGCGGATCAACGCGTCCCGGTTGAACTTCGGGTCGACGCCGGCATCGGGGTCCGGGAGCGCCGCCGTCCATTCGCAGGTCGCGTCCGCGCAGCGGAGCTGGCCGGAGGTCGCGCTCCAGTCATAGGTCAGCGCATCCGCGTCCAGGTCACTGGCCTCCGCGCGAAACTCCACGGTGTCGCCCGGGGCCACGATGGAGCGTGACGCGAGCACTCCATGGATGCGCGGCGAGTGATTGTCCAGCTCCAGCAGGCCGGACTCGGGCTGGGGCACCAGGACCACGAGTGCTTCGCCATACAGCGGCAGCTTCACGCCAGTCTCCAGGCGCAGGGACTCCCTCCCGGCCTCCGCGGCATCCTCGGCGGTCACGGTCAGCTGGATCTCCTCGGTGGGAGACTCCGGCTTCACGACGGCCGACCACGCGACGCCGCCATTCGGATCCGTCTGGGGCGTCAGCGCCTTCGACTCCGTGGCGCCCGACGCGTGCGTCACCAGGGCCGTCACCGCGACGACCTCCGAGGACCGGGGCAGCGCGACCACGAGCCGCGCGCCACCGGCCAGCGGCGCCGTGAATTCGGGATCCTCCTCCACGCAACCGACCGTGGTGAGCAACAACATCCCCACGAGGTGCAACGCATGAGCGGGCTTCAGGGTCACGGCATCCTCGGGGAGGTCAGACGGGGAGTGAAGACGATACCGGCTCACTCCCACGCGTCCAATCCGCGGAGGCCATCGTCCCCGTGTGCCCCCCACGCCGTCCGATGTCCGCCAGTCCCCCGCGACCCGTGGGCTGGGGCCCGCTCGGCGCTGTCTTGGCCGCCCCATCCGCCTCTCAGGGCAATCACCCTCCCGCCGCATGGTCCCGAGCCCCGCCGGAGTGCTGGGCTCCGCCGCGTGCGCGCTCCCGAGCCCCGCCGTCCCCAGCCCTGGCCCATCCGGCTCACGCACTGGGCCAACGTGCCATTGCTCGCCATCCTCGCGGGCAGCGGGTTGCAGATCCTCGTCGCGTACCCGCGCATGGGGCCTCGCGGGCGGCCCTATGCGCTCTATCCCTTCCAGGACGCCGTGCCGCCCTCGTGGCTGCGGCTGGGGGACTGGCTCGCGGGCGCGCGGAGCTGGCACTTCGCGTTCGGCTGGTTCCTGGCCCTCAACGGGCTCGTGTACGTGCTCTACCTCGCGCTCAGCGGCGAGTGGCGCCGCCGCCTGTTCCTCCCGCGCCGCGACGCGCGCGATGCCGTGGCCACGCTCGCGTACTACCTGCGGCTCCGCCCCGCGCCCGCGCGGGTGGGGCTCTACAACGGGCTCCAGCGGCTGGCGTACACCGCCACCCTGCTCATGGGCGCGCTGTCCGTCCTGTCCGGCCTCGCCCTCTACAAGCCCGTGCAGCTCCAGGGGCTCACCGCCCTCTTCGGTGGCTACGACGCCGCGCGCTTCGTGCACCTGGCGATGCTCACCCTGCTCGCGTTCTTCACCCTGGGCCACGTCGTCCTCGTCGCCCTGCACCCGCGCACCTTCGGGGAGATGCTCACCGGCGGGAGGAGGCCCCATGCCTGAGCGCGTCCTCACCCGCCGCCGCGTCCTCCTGGGCGCCGCCGCGCTGGCCACCAGCGCCTGCGACTCCCAGCGCCCGCGCGCGGGCTTCCTCGGCGCCATGGACCGCTTCAACCAGCGCGCCCAGTCCGCCCTCTTCCACCCCGCCCGGCTCGCCCCCGAGGAGCCCGTCGAGCAGCTCACCCCGCCCGGCGACTTCCCCCACTACTTCCTCTCCGACTCCGTGCCCCTCGCGCCCGAGGGATGGCGGCTGGAGGTGGGCGGGCTCGTGGCCCGGCCGCGCGCCTTCTCGCTGGAGGAGCTGCGGCGGCTGCCCCGCACCGACTCCCGGGTCCGCCACCACTGCGTGGAGGGCTGGAGCGCCGTGGCGTCATGGCACGGCGTGCGCGTCAGCGACCTGGCCGCCGCCGTGGGCGCGGATCCGCGCGCGGGGTTCGTGGAGTTCCGCTCGTTCGACCAGGGCTACTACTCCTCCTGGGACGCGCCGAGCGCGCTGCACCCGCAGACCGTGCTCGCGTACGGCATGAACGGCGCGCCGCTCATCCCCGGACACGGCGCGCCCCTGCGCCTCTACTCGGGCGTGAAGCTGGGCTACAAGATGGTGAAGTACCTCACCACCGTGCGCTTCCTCCCGGAGGCCACGGGGGGCACCTGGGAGGACCGGGGCTACGAGTGGTTCGCCGGCGTGTAGGCCCGCGGCCCTTCAGGGCTTGGAGTTGACGACGCCCGGCAGGAACGGCGTGAAGCCGCGCTTGCGCAGGCTGTCGCGCTCCGCGAGCAGGGCCGCCAGGGCCGCCTCGCGCGTGGGGTAGTGGTTCACGGCGGCGCCGTTGATGGCGCCGCTGGTGTTGATGAACACGAGCGTCGTCTCGTCGCCGCCGTAGCGGAACGAGCGGTGCGTGTTGCGCTCCAGCACCTCGCGGCGCACCTTGCCGAAGGTGCGCCCCGCCGTGTGGCGGACGATGAGCCCATCCAGGTTGATGAGCAGGTCCACGCGGCCGTTGAACTTCGCGAACTGCGCCTCCACGTCGCGGCGCCAGCGCTGCACGTCTTCGTCCGTCACCAGGATGCAGTCGGTGAAGGTCGCGGTGACGACGTCGTTCTCGACGTCGCGCTCGAAGGACATCCCCCAGGCCATGGAACGCCCTCCCTCAGGCCTGCGCGGCGTTGCCCGCGAGGAACGCCGACACCAGCGCCGCCGTCTCCGCCGGGCGCTCCACCTGGGGGTAGTGCCCCGGCCCCGGCAGGTGCGTCAGGCGCGCGTTCTGGATGAGCCCCACCACCGCCTGCTTGAGGAACACCGGCGGCAGGAACGGATCATCCGTGGCCACCACCAGCGTGGGCGCGGTGATGGCGGACAGCCGGTGCGCGAAGCCTCCCGCCGTCCAGGAGTCGAAGCACTGCTCGATGGCGTCCCTGGACACCTCGGCCGAGTCCTTCAGCAGGACCTCCAGCGACTCCGGCGACAGCTGCTTGCAGGCCAGGCCCAGGATGGTCTTCTGCTTCTCCCGGTCGCCCGCGGAGGTGCGGAACAGGCCGGCCGCGTCCGGCGGCAGCGGCAGGCCCGCCGCGGGCACCGTGTTGAGCAGCACCAGGCCGCTGACGCGCGAGGGCGCCTCCGCCGCGATCCACTTGGCGATCTGCCCGCCCATGCTGTGGCCCACCAGCGCGAAGCGCTGAGCCTTCGCGTGGTCCGCCACCGCCAGCACGTCCTTGGCGTACTGCTCCAGCGTGTACCCCGACGACGGCCGCCCGGACGGCCCGGTGCCCCGGTGGTCCGGGACGATGAGGCGCAGGCCGGTCATGTCCAGCTTCTCCAGCATCGGGTCCCACACCGCGCCGGACACCATCCACCCGTGCACCAGCACCACGTCGCGAGGGCCATCCCCGAACACCCGGTAGTGCAGGGGAGTTCCATCCGTCGCGTTCGTCGTGGGCATGGGGGCTGTCCTCTTCTGGGGGAAAGGCTGAGAAGTCACGTCTTGCAGGGGAGGCGTAGCAAGCCACGACTGGGGCATGGCCGTCCATATGCTCGGGGGTTGCCTGACGGTCCCAGGGGCGAGCAGTCCTGGAGGGTAGGTGCGCGCGCGCGGAATGAGAGGTGGGAGCGGGTGGGCGCTTCCGGCAGACTCGGGCGCGTCATGACGGACGGACGCAGCGGGACGGCGGGAGCGAAGCGCACGGTGTACTGCGAGGACGCGCTCGCCTGGCTGGAGGCGCGGCCGGTGCTGGAGGGGTGCTCGGTGGTGGCGTCGCTGCCGGACGTCTCCGAGTTCCCTTCGCTCACGGTGCCCCAGTGGAAGGGCTGGTTCGTGGGGGCGGCGGCGAAGGTGCTGTCGCGGGTGCCAGCGGACGGGGTGGCGGTGTTCTACCAGTCGGACGTGAAGAAGGACGGGGCCTGGGTGGACAAGGGCTACCTGGTGTCGAAGGCGGCGGAGGCCGAGGGCTTCGACACGCTCTGGCACAAGGTGGTGTGTCGCCGGGCGCCGGGGACGGTGACGTTCGGGCGGCCGGCGTACTCGCACCTGCTGTGCTTCAGCCGGGGGTTGAAGGCGGACGCGGCGAGGTCCACGGCGGACGTGATGCCGGAAGCCGGCGAGGTGACGTGGACGCGGGGCATGGGGCTCCACGCGTGCATGGTGGCGTGCCGCTTCATCCTGGAGCAGACGCGCACGCGCACGGTGGTGGACCCCTTCTGCGGCCACGGCACCGCGCTCGCGGTGGCCAACGCGCTGGGCCTGGACGCGGTGGGGGTGGAGCTGAGCCGCAAGCGCGCGCGCCGCGCGAGGAACCTCCAGGCGGAGTGGACGGGCGGCAGGCTGGTGCTCACCGGCGCGGGCGGAGACGGAGAGGACGCGCCGCCGGACGGGGACGGCGGCGCGTGACGCGGCTCAGGCCGCCTGCGGCCCCGCGAGCGCCTGGGCCACGTCCTTCTCCAGCTGGGTGAGGAACGCGTCGAACAGGCGCTCCTCCAGCGCGAGCGCGGGCTCCAGCGTCGTGCCGGCCTTCGTCAGGCGCTCCAGGCACGCGTCCTCGATGGCGCGGCGGTGCGACTGCTCCTCCACCACCACGCGCCCCAGCTCCTCGCGCACCACCGCCTGCCGCGTGGCCGCCTTGTAGAGCGGGTAGAGCACCATCGCGCGGCGCTCCACCACCGCCGTCGTGAGCAGGTACTGCAGAGACACGTCCGCCGTCCCCGTCACCGACGTCACCCACTCCGCCAGCTGCCGGTCCAACGACTGGAACCACGCCGCCGCCGCGCCCACGCTCAGGAACTCCGTCACGTCCTCGCGGCCCGCCACTTCACAGGCCAGCCGCTTGAACGTGAACGCATGGCGCGTCTCGTCCGCCAGGTGCCCCAGCACCTCCAGCGACGGGTGCCGGTCCGCCACCGTGCGCGAGATCTTCCGCGCGCCGATGAACTCCAGCAGCGACAACGTGTGCAGCCA
This sequence comes from Corallococcus sp. RDP092CA, assembly GCF_041903675.1. Classification (NCBI taxonomy): domain Bacteria; kingdom Pseudomonadati; phylum Myxococcota; class Myxococcia; order Myxococcales; family Myxococcaceae; genus Corallococcus; species Corallococcus sp. RDP092CA. The sequence continues at coordinate 14,521 of NZ_JAYESI010000054.1, forward strand.
CCGCACCTCCAACGCCGGAGACCGGGCCAGCTCCCGCAACACCGTCTGGATTCTGTCACGCATGGGGCGCCCCTCTATCGCGCCCCGCACGCCCTCCCAAGCACTGTCGCGCCGGCCAGAGAGAATCCTCCAGACACCACTCCGCCCTGTCCGGGAAGCCAGGGTCGGAGGACTGGCCAACACTGTCCGTGCCCCCGGGTTTGACCGGGAGGTCCCCGCCGCCGTTTGCTTCCCGTGTCGAGGGCTGTGCCTGGCGCCGGGGGGTTGACCAGCATGCGTCCATATCGCGGAGACCCGCATCCATCCGGGCACCGGGCTGCCCGCGCCGCGCCATCGCGGCCCGGCACCGGAGCGCGCGGATGAAGGCCCTGCCCATGTCGTCCCGCCAGGGCGTCGTGGCCTTCCGCCGCTGGACGCGCGCCCAGGACGCCGGCCGGCTCCTCGCGGCCCTGCGCGTGCGCCCCCTCGCGGGCTTCCTCCTGCGGGGCACCGCGCTCGTGGGCATCGTCGCGTGGGCGCCCGGCGTCCACGCCTTCTTCGCCGTGCCCCTCCCCTCCGCGCTCGCGTGCTTCCTGCCCTGCGCCGTCCACCGCGTCGCCTTCGCCTGCGTGCACGCGCGCCACCGGCGCGTGGTGACCACCAGCTGGCTCACGTGGCTGCCGGGCCTGGCGCTGGAGCACTTCTTCCTCGCCGGCCTCGTGGCGCTCGCCGTGCTCCCCGGGGCGCTCGCCCTCGGCGTGCTGCTCATCGGCACCTCGGCGGTGCACGGCCGGCGCTACCGGGTGACGTGGCGCGAGCCCTTCCTCCTGGCGGGCACGCTCGCGGCCCTGCTGGGCGCCGCGGCCCTGGCGTGGCACGAGCAGCGCTGGGTGCCGCTCGCCATCGCGGGCCCCTCGGCGCTGGTCGCGCAGCTCTACGTGGGCGCGCTCGCCGTGCGCTACGACCAGGCCCGCGCGGACGCGGACCGCCTGCGCGCCGCCGTGCACGCGCAGCTCGTGGAGCAGCAGGAGCGCGACGTGGGCCGCCTCACCCAGGCGATGGCGGAGATCCTCGGCCACCACCAGGGCATGGACCAGGCCCTGCACGACGCCGGCACCGCCGCCGACATGATGAAGGCCTTCGGCACGCAGCGGGGCATGCTCGCCCGCACCGGCTTCGAGGACCAGGCCCGCCAGCTCCAGGACAGCCTCCGGCAGCTCCAGGAGATGGTGAAGGAGGTGCGCGCCAAGAGCCGCCGCTTCGCCGGCACGGAGCCGGAGTCCGTGGACCTGGGGCTCGTGCTGGAGTCCGTGCAGGCCCAGGTGTCCCTGCGCTTCCCCGACGTGGACATCCACGTGGAGCTGGAGCCGACCCGGCCGCCCCGCGCGCTCGTGCGCGGCGGACCGCTCACGCTGCGCCGGGTGGTGGAGAACCTGGTGGTCAACGCCTGCGAGGGCAACGGCGAGCAGGGCGCGTCCCGCGTCTTCATCCGGGCTCGCACCGAGCCGCTCAGCGGACGATTGGAGGTGGAGATCGAGGACGACGGCCCGGGCTTCCCCCCGGAGCGACTCAGCGCGCCCGCGGAGGAGCTCTACACGACCAAGGCCCAGGGAACGGGACTGGGCCTCTACACCAGCGAGTGCCTGCTGCGCGCCAGCGGTGGCCTGCTGCACCGGCACAACGGACCAGGAGGCGGCGCCCTGCTCCGCATCCTGCTGCCCCGGGAGTATCAATGAAGCCCCTCAGCGCCCCCTCCCTCACGCCGTCCCCGCTCACGCCGGACGACGTGTGGACCTACCATGAGGCCCTCGCCGCCCGGGGCCTCGCCCGCCAGGGCTCCAGCTCCCGCGTGTACTGCCACACGGGCCTGGTGGACCGGCTGCCCCCACCCGGCACGCCCGGGCCGGAGCTGCGGGACCACCTGCGGAGCGCGCAGGAGGCGCTGCTCGCGGAGCTGGCGCGCGCCATGGGCGACTTCCCGGACGGCGGCGAGGTGCTGGACGTGGGCAGCGTCCTGGGCGGCAGCGCGCTGTACTGGGCCCAGGAGCACCGCGCGCGCGTGACGGCGATGGTGACCGTGCCCACGCACCTGGAGCAGGTGCGCCGCTTCGCGCAGGAGGCCGGCATGGGCTCGCGCGTGCAGCCCCGGCTGTGCACGGGCGAGCCGCCCCGCCACCGCGAGTCCTTCGACGCCGTCATCGCCGTGGAGAACACCTGCGCCCTGCCGCGCGCGGAGTGGCTGCGCCGCATGCACTCCCGGCTCAGGCCCGGCGGCGTGCTGGCCGTCGCGGACTGCTTCTGGGTGCGCCCGGACGCGGTGCACCCGTCCGTGGACGCGTGGAGCCGGCAGCGGTGCAGCGTGAACGCGTTCCTCGCCGACGCGCGCGAGGCGGGCCTGGAGCTGGAGGCGCACGACGACGTGTCCTCGCGGGCGGTGGGCTTCTGGACGCTGAGCTCGGAGCTGCGCGTCCACGAGCACCTGGCCTGCGCGCCCGCGGACGCTCGCGGCCTGCGCGCCGCGCTCAACGCCGTGCGCGCCGAGTCGCGCCGGGAGCACCTCTGGCTGCAACAGGGCCTGATGGACGGCGGCCTGGAGTACGGGCTGCTCGTGCTGCGCCGCGAGGGCTGAGCCACCCGGGCGTCCTTCCAGGCGCCCGCCCCCTGGGGCGTGGGGTGGGCGGCCCGGCGGCGCGGCGTCTCCGGACGATGCCCTCGCGGCCCCCCACCCACAGCCTTCGGTTCGTCACACCAACACGGGGGGTCGAGCATGAAGGGATTCACGCAATGGGTGGTGCTGGGGGCGGTGGCGGGCGCGATGGCCCTGACCGGGTGTCAGAGCCGGGACCGCTCGCAGGAGAGCATGGGCGGTGGCGTGGGAGGCTCCGGAAGCACCCAGGGCGGACAGGGCTCCCAGGGCTCCTCTCCCAGCATGGGCGCGGGCCAGGAGTCGGGCACGGGCACGAGCCAGGGCATGGGCGGCTCCGGCTACGACTCGGGCACGGGCGGCTCCGGCGATGACGCGGGCATGGGCGGCTCCGGTGACGCGGGCATGGGCGGCTCCGGCATGGACGAGGGCACCGGCGGCTCCACCACGGGCAGCGACACCGGTGGCTCCTCGACGCAGGGCTCCGGCACCGACATGGGCTCGTCCGGCGACCACACCGGGACGGGCGGCACGGGGACCGAGCCGACCCGCTAGGCCCTCACGGCCGTGAAGCGGCGCGGGCGTGCCACCGTGGCGCGCCCGCGCCCTCTTTCCGAGGGTGCCCTCTCGCGCACGGTTGAAGCCGCGGCCAGCGGCCCGTGCGGGACTCCGCGCGAAGCGCAAGGGACCTGGACGCACGTCCTACGTGCCGGGTTTCCACCAGTGGACGCCGCGTCAGACCCGGGGACACCGCTCGTGTCCACCGACGCATCACCCCCGGGGGTGGGAAAGTCGGGGAGGCGGCGGGACTCGGGTACGGTGCCCGCACGATGCGCTTCTCCTTCGTGCACGCCGCGGATCTCCACCTGGACACGCCGTTCCGAGGAGTGGCCACGCACGGCCCGCTCCTGGAGCGCTTCCAGCAGTCCACCTTCCATGCGCTCGCGCGCATCGTGGACGTGTGCCTGCGCGAGCGCGTGACGTTCCTCCTGCTGGCCGGGGACCTGTTCGACGTGAAGGACCGCTCGGTGCGCGCGCGGCTGGCGCTGCGCGCGGAGCTGGCGCGGCTGGACCGCGCGGGCATCCAGACCTTCATCGTCCACGGCAACCATGATCCGCTGAGCGGCGACACCGGCACGCTGGGGCTGCCCGCGTCGGTGAAGGTGTTCGGCCCGGACTGGGAGGACGTGGAGGTGCGGCGCGAGGGCCGGCGCCTGTGCCACGTGCAGGGCGTGTCCTATCCGGACGTGGAGGTGCGCGAGAACCTGTCCGCGCGGTTCCGCCGCACCGGCGAGCACTTCAGCGTGGGCCTCCTGCACGCGAACCTGGGCGGCGACGCGGGCCACGCGAACTACGCGCCCTGCACGGCCGCGGACCTGGCGGCGGGCGGGCTGGACTACTGGGCCCTGGGCCACGTGCACACGCGCGCGGAGCACCTGCTGCCCGGAGGCGGCGTGGCGGTGTACCCGGGCAACCCCCAGGGCCGGCACGTGCACGAAACAGGCGAGCGCGGCTGCGTGGTGGTGGACGTGGAGGACGGCGTCGCGCGCAGGCGGTTCGTGCCGGTGGACCGCGTGCGCTGGCACCGGCTGGACGTGCCGCTCGCGGGCGTCACGTCGCTGGACATGCTCCAGGCGGTGGCCACGGAGGTGGTGGAGGCGCGGTGCGCGCAGGACCTCGACGGGCACGCGGTGCGCCTCACGCTGGCCGGGCGCGGGCCGCTGCACCGGGAGCTCGCGCGGCCGGGCGCGCGCACGCAGCTGGAGGCGGACCTGCGCGAGCGGCTGGCGCGGGCGCACCCGCCGGTGCTGCTGGAGTCGCTGCGCGATGGCAGCCGGCCGGAGGTGGACCTGGAGGCGGTGCGCGCCGGCGGCGGCTTCCTGGGCACGTTGCTGGAGGAGGCGGAGGCGCTGTCCCACGACGCCGCGGCGCTCGCGGCGCTGTGGGACGACGAGGACCTGACGGCGCTGGGGCAGCGGCTCAAGCGGCTGGGCGTGGACGCGCTGGAGGCGCCGCGGCCGGAGCTGGTGGCGCGGGCCGGCCAGCGGGGCGTGGAGCAGCTCCACGAGGAGGCATCATGAAGCCGGGCCTGCGCATCAGCCGCTTCCAGGTGGACGGCTTCGGGCACTTCCGGGGCTACTCGGGGACGCCGGGCCCGGGGCTCACGCTCCTGTACGGCCCCAACGAGGCGGGCAAGAGCACGCTCCTGGCGTTCCTGCGCGGCGTGCTGTTCGGCTTCGAGAAGCGCGGCCAGCCGGAGCGCTACGAGCCGGAGGGCGCGCTCTTCGGCGGCGAGCTATGGCTGGACACGGCGGCCGGCCCGCTGGTGGTGCGCCGCCACGGCGGCAGGCGCGCGTCGGAGGGCGCGCTCACGGTGCGCGGCCCGGAGGGACAGCCGCTGCCGGAGACGCTGCTGGAGCAGGCGCTGGCGGACGTGCCGCGCGAGCTGTTCTTCGAGGTGTTCGCCTTCCGGCTGGACGAGCTGTCCTCGTTCCAGCGGCTCGCGCAGCAGCGGGGCGTGTCGGAGGCGCTGTTCGCCGCGGGCATGCAGGGCGCGCGGCGGCTGCCGGAGGCGGTGGAGCGGCTGCGCAAGGACTCGGAGGCGCTGTACCTGCCGCGCGGGCAGAAGAAGGAGCTGAACCTCGTGCTGAAGGACCTGGAGGAGGTGCAGCAGAAGCTGCGAGAGGCGGGAGACCGGCCCGCGCTCTACTTCTCCACGCGAGACCTGCTGGCGGAGCGCGTCGCGGAGGGCCACGCGCTGGAGGTGGCGCGCAAGCACACCGAGCACGCGCTGGACCACGCCTCGCGGCTGGAGTCCGCGCTGGGGGACCTGGCGGTGCTCGCGCGCGACCGGGCGGAGCTGGCCACGCTGCCGGCGCTGGACACCTTCCCGCCGGGCGCGGAGACGCGGCTGGAGGACGTGCTCCAGCGGCGCAAGGCGTATCGGGCCCAGCAGGCGCAGCTGCACGAGCGGCTCGCGCCCATCGAGGAGGCGCGGGAGCGGCTGGCGGCGCCCTGGCCCGTGCGCGAGCGCGCCGAGGCGCTGCGCGCGGCGCTGGCCACGTACTCGGGCCACTCGGAGCAGCTCCGCGCGCTGCCCGCGCGCAGGGCGGCGCTCACGTCTCGGCGGCGGCAGCTGGAGCAGGCGCTGGGAGAGCTGGGGCTCGCGGTGGACGCGGGCGGGCTGCTCGCGCTGGACCTGGGCTCGCGGGCGCGGGGAGCGCTGGAGTCGCTCGCGGCGCGGCTGGACGCGGCGGACGCGGCGCTCGCGCAGGCGGAGGCGGAGCAGGCGCGCACGCGCGAGGAGCGGGCGCGGCTGGAGGCGGCGCTGGCGCGGGTCCAGGCGGAGGTGGCGGCCCTTCCCGACGCGCGGCCCGCGCAGGTGCGGCAGCGGCAGGCGGCGGTGGGGCGGATGCGCGCGGTGCGCGGAGACCTGGAGCGCCTGGCCGAGCAGCGGCTGGAGCAGCGCCGCCAGCTGGACGGCGTGCGCGCGCCCACGGACGCGGTGCCGCTGCGCTCGCTGCTGCCGCTGCCGTGGGTGGTGGCGGCGGCCCTCGTGGCGCTGGGGTTCGCGGTGCTCGCGGCGTGGCTCGCGGGCCCGTCCGTGGGCGCGCTGTGCGCGGTGGGCGGGGTGCTGCTGGTGGGGCTGCTGCTGCTCGTGCGCCACCGCGTGGAGACGGCGCGGCAGGCCAGCCTGGAGGCCCAGGCGGCGCGGCACCGCTGGCGGCAGCAGGAGGAGGAGCGCTTCCGCTCGACGCAGGCGGCGATGTGCGCGCGCGAGGAGCTGCTCCAGCGGGAGCTGCTGAACGCGTCCGGCGCGGCGGGGCTGTCCCCGGGCGCGTCGCTCGCGGACCTGGCCGCGCAGGAGTCACTGCTCGCGGAGCTGCTGACGCAGGCCGAGCGGCGCGAGCTGCTCCTGCGCGAAGAGGACACGCTGCGCGCGGCCTGGGACGCGGCGACGCGCGAGGACCAGCGCGGGGAGGAGGCGCGGCTGCGCGCGGGCCAGCGCGAGGAGGTGCTGCGCGAGGAGTGGGCGGCGTTCCTGGTGGCGCGCCGCTTCCCGGAGGCCCTCTCCGCGGCGTCGGCGCTGACGCTGTGGCGCGACGCCGCGGCGCTGCGGCAGCGGCTGCTGGACCTGCGCACGGACGAGGAGGAGTTCACGGTGACGGAGGCCGCGTGCGAGGCGGTGACGGCGCGGCTGCTCGGGGAGGCCGGGGCGGCGGGCCTGCCCCCCGGGCCCGCGGAGACGGTGGCCGCGCGCGTGTCCGTGGCCCTGGAGGAGGTGCGCTCCCGCGCGGCGGACCAGCGGCACCTGGACGGCCAGCGCGGGGAGCTGCTGGCGGAGAAGGCCCGGCTGGACCAGCTGGTGATGGAGGAGGACCAGGCCTGGGAGGCGCTGCTCGCGGAGGGCGGGTGCCAGGACGAGGCCACCTTCCGCCGCCGCGCGGCGCAGGCCCGCAGGTACGCGGAGCTGGCGGGCCGCGCGCGCGAGCACGGCCAGCGGGTGCAGGCGCTCACGGGGCTGGGCGAGGACGCGGCGCGCGACGCGGTGCACGCGGCGGGCGGCGAGGCGGGCCTGAAGGACCGGCTCGCCGCGCTGCGCGAGCAGCACCGGACGGAAGGCGAGCGGCACAAGGCGGTGCTCACGGAGCAGGGCAGCCTGAAGGCGCAGCTGTCCCAGTGGGAGAACGACGACCGCGTGTCGCGGCTGCGCATCCAGGAGGAGACGCTGCGGGCGAAGGCGGCGGAGCTGGCCACGCGCTACGCGGCGGACCGGCTGACGCTGGCGCTGCTGGGCCGGGCGCGCCGGAGGTTCGAGGAGGAGCAGCAGCCGCGCGTCATCCAGCTGGCCAGCGAGCTGTTCTCCGAGCTGACGGCGGGCCGCTACCGCCGCGTCTTCATCCCGGCCGGGGAGGCGCGCGAGCTGCGGGTGAGCGATGGCGCGAAGGACTGGAGCGCGGAGCAGCTGTCGCGAGGCACGCGCGAGCAGCTGTTCCTCGCGTTCCGGCTGGCCGTCATCCGCGACTTCGGAGAGACGCGGGGCGCGCTGCCGCTCATCACGGACGACGTGCTGGTGAACTTCGATCCAGAAAGGGCCCGGGGCGCGGCGCGGCTCTTCGCGAGGCTGGCGGAAGCCCACCAGGTCATCGCCTTCACCTGCCACCCGTGGCTGCGCGAGCTCTTCGAAGCGGAAGGCGCCCACGTGCTGGAGCTGCCCGGCGCGTCGAAGGCTCCCCGCGAAGGCGCCCAACCCCTGCGGGTGGTCTCCGGCGGGTAGGCACAAAAAAATACTGGGAGCGCGCCCCCTCGACGCGCTCCCAGTAACTCAACCCCTCCCCCGAGGGGTCCCCCTCATCCGGATACGGCCCCCAAAGACCCGCATCCGTCCTGCTTTTCCTTCAAGACGTCGACCGCCGAAAACCTTGAGTCCCGGAAGCTCGACCCCCGAAACCCTTTCCCCCTCTGCCCGGTCCGCTCTGCGTCCCGAGCCCTTGGATACCGGTGGCTCTGCCCCCAGCATCCCCACCTCGACTCCAAATACGTCGGCCGCGAAAAACCTTGGCCTGGCCCTGCTTTTTTTCGCCGCCCCCTCTGAAGCGCCCGGCCTGACGGACCGCGCCAAGGCCTGCGTCAGCCCTCCTGCTACAGTCGCCCACCCTGGAGGGGCGCCATGCGGAAGCCGTCGGCGGTGGTCATTGGAGGAGCGGTCCTGCTGCTCCTCATCGGAGCCGGGGCCTTCTGGTGGCTGCGCCCCACCCCACCCACCGC
>NZ_JAYESI010000055.1:0-21853 GCF_041903675.1 Corallococcus sp. RDP092CA
CAGCGTGGCCTGTCGGCGGGACGCCCGGGGGGACCGGTTTGGCCGAACCGGTGCGGACCGGTTTGGCCGAACTCACCCAGACCGGGTTCGCCGAACTCCGGAGGACCTGTTACGCCGAGCTACGACAGCCCTTGGCTTCCGGGCGATGACCTGGATCTCCCTTCGCAGGTGCGTCAGCCGGCACACCTGGACCCAGGTCCAGAGGAGGGCGAAGCGGGCGTATTCGTAGGGGGCTCGCAGGCCCTTCGCCAGCCTTCGGCGCAGGATGTCCTTGCCAGCCTTCACCGGCTGCATGCCGGCCCTGGCGCAGGCGTCCGCGAGGTTGTGCTCGTAGAAGTAGACGTGGTGCTGCCAGCCTCGTCGGTCCGGTCGGAAGGAGCGGCCCTTCTTCGGCATCACGATGATCTTGTAGTACGCCGCGTCCGGCACGATGACGAAGGCCACGCCTCCTGGCCTCAACACGCGCTGGATTTCTCGCAGCCCGTCCATGGGCTGCTCCACGTGCTCCAGCGTGTGCTTGAGCGTGATGATGTCGAACGACGCGTCCGGGAACGGCATCTGGGTCAGGGAGCCGTACTCGGCCGTGTAGCCTCGCTCGCGGCAGAGGTTCACCGAGAACTGGGAGTAGTCCAGCCCCGTGGCCCTCAAGCCTGCTCGCTGCGCCGCCTCCAGCACGTAGCCCGCAGAGCACCCCACATCCAGCAGGTCCTTCGCGTGCGGCGCGTACTCCAGGCACACCAGCACCTGCCGCAGGCACTTGCGCACCCGGTGGTCCCAGCGGCCCAGGTACTTCGCCCGGTTGTGCTTGAAGTACTTCTCCTCGTAGCCCTCTCCCAGCCCGGGCTGCTGTTCTCGCTTGTAGATGAGCCCACAGCCCGTGCAGCGGCCGTAGCTCAGCTCGCGGAATGCAACGACCGGAAGAAAGCCGGTCTCATTGCAGACAGGACACGCGGAGTAGAAGGGTGCAAGCATTCCGGTCCGCACCATCGGCCGTCCCATTCCAAGGTGTCAATCCCACCCGGGACGCGGCTCAGGGCGCGGGGGCCCGCTTCGCCAGCCCCAACGCTCCCAGGGCGAGCAGGGCGGCGATGGCGACTCCCAGGGCCATGGGCCTCGCCGTGCCGTCGTGGCTCGCGCTCACCGCCGCCGAGGCTCCCGCCGCCAGCATGAACTGGAGCGCCCCCAGGACCGCCGACGCAATGCCTGCCTGCTTCGCGTGGTGCTCCATGGCCAGGGCCGTCGCGTTCGGCGTGATGGCGCCCAGGCTGGAGACGAAGACAAACAGCGACAGCGCGATGCCCCACAGCCCTCCGAAGCCTGTCGATGTCACCGCCACCAGGGCCAGCCCCGCGAGCGTGGCGACTCGCACCGCCTGCTTCAGCACCCGGGCCGGCGAGGAGCGCGCCAGCAGCCAGTGGTTGAGCTGGGACATCGCCACCAGCCCCGCCGCGTTCGCTCCGAAGAACCAGCCGAAGTGCTCCGGCTTCACTCCGTGCAACGTGATGAACACGAACGGCGAGCCGCTGATGTACGCGAACATCCCTGCCTGCGAGAGCCCCGCCGCCAGCGCGTGCCCCAGGAAGTCCGGTGCCTTCGTGATGCCCCACATGGCCTGGAAGGGGTTCGCGGCGGCGGCTCCACTTCGCGGCGGCGCTGTCTCCGGCAGGATGACGAAGACCGCTCCCAGCGCGATGAGCCCGATGACCGCGTGGCTTCCGAAGATGGCTCGCCAGCCCGCGGCTCGCAGCACCCAGCCTCCCAGCAGCGGCGCCAGGATGGGGGCCAGGCCCATCACCAAGACCAGGCGCGACATCATCCTCGCCGCCGCGGCTCCGGAGTGCAGGTCCCTCACGACGGCCCTCGAGGTCACCATGCCCACCGAGCCGCCCAGCGCCTGCACGAAACGACACGCCGCCAAGACGTCCGCCGACGGCGCGGTCGCGCAGCCGAGGGAGCCCAGCACGTAGAGCAGCAGGCCCGCGTAGAGCGGCTTCGTGCGGCCGAAGTGGTCGCTCACCGGACCCGCGAAGAGCTGCCCTACCGCGAGCCCCGCGAAGAACGTCGCCAGCGTGCGCTCCACCTCGCCCGCGGTCGCGTGCAGCGACTCTCCGATGGTGGGGAACGCCGGAAGGTACATGTCGATGGACAGCGGCCCGAAGCCGATGAGCATCCCCAGGATGAGGGTCAGCCAGGGGCCCTCCGTCGAGCGAGACAGCTTGGGGGTGGCGGTCGTCATCGCGGCTTCCTCTTCAGCGGCGTCTTCCGGGCTCGCGCGGGTGCTTCCCGGGGCGTCAGCAGCACCCGGATGAGCTGGCGCAGGACGGCTTCGTCCTCGCCGGGGGCGTAGGTGGCTCCGCCCACGTGGGCGTTGAAGCAGCGGGCCTCCAGCGCTCCACAGAGCGCTTCCGCGGCCAGCCTGGGCGCGGCCAGGTCCACCCTGCCGGCTTGCTTCGCCCGGGTGAGCCACCTCGTCAGCCCCTCCCGCAGCGCGACCGGGGGCGGTGTCTCCAGGTGCATGGCCCTCGCGCCGCCCAGCGCCGAGTAGTGCAGCACGAACAACCACGGCACCAGCTGGCGCAGGAAGTCCCGGTGGTGCAGGAGCGCCTCCAGGAGCTGGGCCTCGATGGCGCTGTCGTCCCTCGGTCCTGGCTCCAGCAGCGCCAGCGCGCTCGGGGGCACGGGGCGGAGGGCCCTCGCCATCAGCGCCTCCTTGGTCCCCACCCGGTGCAGCAGCGCCGCCTGCGAGATGCCCAGCCGCTTCGCGATGTCCTGTAGCGGCGCGGACGGCCCCTGCTCCAGGAAGACGGCTCGGGCCGCTGCATCAATCTCTGGGTCGAGGACGCGCTGGGGACGGGACATGCGTGGGCGGGGTTAGTTACTGACCAGTAGGTAATAAATCCGCGCCGGCCGTGCAAGGGGCCTGCGTGTCGAGGCCCCTCGCGGTCGTCTTCCGCGGGGAATCAGAGGCGGCCGGCCTTGAGCTCGCCCACCAGGTGGGCGCAGGCGCGGACGGTGATGGCCATCATCGTCAGGGTGGGGTTCTGCGGGCCCTGCGAGGGGAAGCAGGAGCCGTCCATGACGTAGAGGTTGGGCACGTCCCAGCTCTGGTTGAAGGGGTTGAGCACGGACGTCTTCGGGTCCTTGCCCATGCGCGCGGTGCCCACCTCGTGGATGGCCATGCCCGGCTTGGAGAGCGTCTTGTTGATCTTCTCCACCGTGCAGCCCGCCTCCTCCAGCATCTCCTGGCAGGCCGCGGCCGCGTCCTCCGTCATCTTCAGCTCGTTGTCCGAGTGCCGGCACTCGATGTGCGCCGCCGGGATGCCCCAACGGTCCTTCACCGTGTCGCTCAGCGTGACGCGGTTCTCCGGGCGCGGGAGCATCTCGCCGAAGGGCACCAGGTGCATCTGGTCATCGAAGGTGAAGACCTGCACGCCGTAGCCTCTCGCGAAGCCGGGGTGGCGCTCGGTGACGTTGCGGAACTGGGGGATGTACGCCCAGCCGTGCTCCTGCTGCTGGAGGTGCGCGGGCAGGTTCATGCGCGCCTCGATGCCTTGCAGATACATGTGGTCCATCAGGTGCCGGCCCACGAGCCCCGAGCTGTTCGCCAGGCCGTCCGGGAACGCCCGGTTGCGCGAGTGCAACAGCAACCGCGTGGATTCAATGGTGCCCGCGGACACCACCACCACCTTCGCGCGGACCTCCTCGGAGGTGCCGCTGTTCGCGTCGATGAAGGACACCCCCGTCACCCGGCCCGTGTTCGGGTCGTGGAGGATGTGGCTGGCGACGGCGTGCGAGCGCAGCGTCAGCCGCCCCGTCTTCAGCGCCGCCGGCAGCGTCACCGGCGCGTTCGCGGTGCGCCGGGCGACGATGTGGCGCTCGGGCCAGCGGGTCTTCACCTTCTCTCTCAGGCGGACCTCTCCGGGCGACAGCGGCGCGGGGCCGGAGAAGACGGAGTCCGGCAGCGTGTCCACGCCGTCCGGGTTCCCCTTCAGGCCCATCCACCGCTCCACGACTTCGTAGGACGGCGCCAGGTCCGCGTGCGACAGCGGCCAGTCCGGGCTCAGCCCGTCCAGGCTCCCCGCGTGGAAGTTGAAGTCGGACAGCCGGTAGAACTGGCGGCCGTGGCTCCTCACGCCGGTCCGCCCGCCGACCTGCCGTGCGCGGATCCACGCGAAGGGCGCGTCGTCCGGCGTCGTGTAGGGGTTGTCCACGTCATCCACGAACGCGTGCGGATGGAAGGGCCAGGCGAAGCTCGTGGACTGCACGGACTGACGCGACGTTCGCGACGCGTCCGACTCGATGCGGTATCCCAGCTTCTGCTTCACGCGGTGCAGCAGATGCAGCGCGCGGTCCGCCTTCTCGCTCCGGCCCGCCTCCAGCACCAGCACCTGGAGCCCGGCCTCCGTCAGCTGCTTGGCCGCCCATCCACCACAGGCGCCCGAGCCCACCACCACTGCGTCATAGACCGTCTTCGACGTCTTCATTCCTGCTCACCCATGACGGTCTTGTCTTCCGCCGCTGCTAAAGTTTGCCTAAACTGTAAACCAGGAAGCTATTGGCGCCTATAGGCTCTAAATGTCTGGCGGGCGCCAACACAAGCCTGGGAGCGCGACTTCCGCCCCTCGCCGAGGTCGCTTGCTGTCGGAGAGGGGTGGACATGGCTGGGGTGTTGAAGCGGGTCCGGTGGGGCCGGGTGCTGGGCGTGTTCGTGTTGCCTTGGCTGCTGGTGGCGCTGGCGCTGGCGGGCCGCGCGGCGTGGCGCTCCGAGCAGTACTTCCACTACCCGAGGCCGGCGGCGGTGCTGCCCGCGGACTTCGGTTCCGCTCGCGAGGTGACGCTGCGCACCGAGGATGGGGTGGAGCTGCGCGGCTGGTACCTGCCGTCCCGGAACAAGGCGGCGTGGGTGCTGGCGCACGGCCTTTCACAGACGCGCATGGACCTGATTCCGGAGGCTCGCGCGCTGCACGAAGGGGGCCATGGGGTGCTGCTGTTCGACCTGCGCGCGCATGGGCAGAGCGGGGGCGAGACGTCCACCTGGGGCGACAAGGAGCGCCAGGATGTGCGCGCGGCGCTGGCGTATGTGCGGGCGCAGCCGGACGTGGACCCCGCTCGCGTGGGCGTGCTGGGGTTCTCCATCGGCTCCGCGGCGGTGGCGGAGGTGGCGGCGGAGGACCCGCGGGTCGCGGCCGTGGTGCTGCTGTCTCCCTTCAACACGCTGTGGCTGGCGGCGGCGTATGACTTCCGGCGCTTCGGCGTCGTGACCCAGGCGGGGGCGCTGGTGCCGTTCTGGCGGCGGGGGATTGCCCTGGAGGAGGTGCGGACCCTCGACGCGGTGGACCGCATCCGGCCCCGGCCCCTGTTCATCGTCGCGGGGACGGAGGAGTCCGGACAGCCGCTGCTGGATGAGCTGTTCGCTCACGTCGCGCCGTATGCCCAGACGTGGCGCATCCCGGGCGCGTCGCATGGCAACTTCGCCGCGACCGCGCCCTCGGAGTATCCGCGCCGGCTGCTGGAGTTCGCGGAGGCGGCGCTGGCGCCCGGGGAGGGGGCGCGCTGACCGGCGCGCCTACGCCTGGGCTGGCGGCTCGGCTTCGAGCTTCGCGAGCTGCTCCAGGTACATGCGGCCCTTCACCGGGTCCGTCATGTGGATGAACGCCGCCATGCCCTTGAGCTGCTCCAGCGACTCGCCGTCCCGGCCCGGCTTGCCCTTCAGGCGGTTGTGGATGGCCGCTCGCAGGCGGCGCACCACGTCGCGGGGGACCCGGGCGGCGGGCGTGCCGTCCTTCGCCTCGTTCACCACGAGCCCCGTGACGCGCTGGCGGCTGCCCTTGCGCGCGACCCGCGTCTTGTCCGGGTGCACCGTGAAGCCTTCCGCCTCCACCACGTCCTTCACCCGCGCGAGCAGCACCGCCACCGGCGCGCCCTGCGCCCGGCGCGCCTTGGGCGCCTTCGCCTTCGTCCAGGAGAAGGTCAGGTCGTCCGCGTAGCGCGTGTACGTGAAGCCCAGCTTGCGCGACAGCGCCGACAGCCGCTTGTCCAGGCGCAGGCACAGCGCGTTGGTGATGCCCGGGGAGGTGGGGGCGCCCTGCGGCAGGGCTCGCGGCCCCTTCGCCACGTGCAGCGTCTTGCCCCGGAAGGACAGGAGCTCGCGCGGGGCCTCCGTGGACATCAGCGCCAGCAGCGTGGAGGTGTTCTCCGGCAGGCCGCCCTTGCGCAGGAGGCCCTTCACCCGGCGCCACGTCACCGAGGGGAAGAAGTCCTTCAGGTCCACCTTCACCACCACGTCCGCGCCCTGGTGCGCCAGCGCGTTGGTGAGGATGGAGCGCCCCGCCACGAAGCCGTGCGCCGCGCCGTGCACCGGCAGCCGCTCCACGACGTTCGACAGCACCCAGCGCTGCGCTTCCTTCAGCTCCGGCTTGGGCGAGGTGATGGTGCGCTCGCCGCCCGTGCGCTTGGGGATGCGCCACGTCACGTAGTGGGAGCCCGTGTCCACGTCGCGGTGGAACGCGAAGCCGCGCAGCTTGGACACGCTCAGGCCCAGCGCCTTCGCCAGGTCCTCCGCCGAGCCCAGCGCGGGCATGCCGTTCTGGCGCGCGCGCTCCTCGCGGTGCTCCAGGTCGAACTTGTCCGGCAGGCCGGCTTCGTTCCAGTAGATGCCGACGCCCAGGTGGTTCACGTGCGTGGCCTTCCACGCCTCGTGGGCCTGGCGCTCCAGCGCGCGGCGCTCCACCGCTTCGGCCTTCTTCTTCTCCTTCCAGGCCGTCTTCTCCTTCTCCTTCAGCGAGGAGAAGTCCACCTCCTCCGCGAGCGCGCCCTTCGCCACGAGCTGCGCGCGCACCCACTCGTCCGCGCCGCCGGCCTCGGTGATGGCCTTCCAGCGCGCGAGGAGGGCGTCGTGAGCGGCCCTGGCGGCCTCGCGCTTCGCGACGGTGTTGGGGGCGGCGGAGGGCGCGACTTCGGGGGCGGCCTGCGGCGGGGCGGCGGGGACGAACGACTCCAGCTTGGCGGTCATCGAGGGTACCTTCGACGGGCGCGGCGGCTCAGGGAGGGGCGACGGAGGCGAATTCGAGCGGTCGAGGGAGGCCAGGAAGGCACCACCAGCTCACCTGGGGCACGGTAGCCTCACCGGCTCTCCCCTCCCGAGCACTACGGTCGGGGTGGGAAAACGGCGGCTGCGTCGTTGGTTCCGCTTCCCGCCCCGACCGTAGTGCTCGGGAGGGAGAGAGCCAAGAACAGGCTACCGTGCGGAGAGTGTCCAGCAGTCCTACCAGAGCGGCGCAACGCCGCTCCCGCGCTCGAGGCGCTGAGGCTGATGCGGTCCAGACCTCTCTCGACCACTCGCTATTCGGTTTTCGTCCGGCGCCACCATCCTTCCGGCCGCCCCGTCGGCGGCCGGGCCGTTGGTTGAGGGTTTACACCAGAGTCGAGGCCGCGTCGATGTAGCCGTCCGCGGTGAGTTTCTCCAAGCGGCTGAAGTACGCCGTCCGGGCTTCCGTGTCCGTGTCGAACCAGAGGCGCTGGTGGCGGGAGTCGCCCAGGCGCGGGCCCCAGGTGAGGGCCACCACCTTGCCGTCCAGCGACACGCGGTACACCTGCTCCAGGCCCGTGGCCGGGTCCCGGCGCACGTAGGCCCGCGTCTCCGCGCGGATGAGCTTGCGGCCCTCCGGCGTCTGGCGGAGCGCCTCCTCCTCGGCGCGGCGGCGGGCGTAGGCCAGGCGCAGCGCGAGCATGTGCTCGCAGGGGCCTTCGCGCAGGCCGGAGCGGCGGAAGTGCGGGCAGCCGCAGCTCGCGTCCTTCACGCGGCCCTCCAGGTCCATGGTGAAGCTGGGGAAGAAGCTGCGCACCGCCTCGCGGTCCACGACCTCGCCCTGGATGCGCGTGCCCTCGCCGACGAGGTCGTGCACCTGCGTGAGCTTCACCTCGCCCGAGCCCGGGCCGCCGTCGCCCAGCAGGCGGTGGGCGCGCGCCTCCCGCTCGTTGCCGTAGCGCAGCGCGGCCTCGTCCACCGGGGTGGGCATCAGCTCGCGCGGGCGGTAGGTGCCTCGCGCCACGTCGAAGAGGACGCGGCCCCGCAGGCACTCGAGCTGGAGCGCGGCGCGCACCTGGTCCTTCGGCGCTCCCGCGTCCTTCGCCAGGACGTCGAAGGCGAGGGGGCCGTCCTTGCGCAGGCGGTTGCGCAGCGACTCCGCCAGGCCCTCCGGCACGTCGCGCGGCATCAGCGCGTCGAAGGCGGCGGCGCTGGACCAGCCGCTCTCCGTCCAGCCGGTGAGCCCCAGCGTCAGCGTGGCCGCGCCCAGGTCGATGACCCAGAACACCGGCAGGCCCGGGCCCAGGAGCTGCACGTGCACCCGCCTCGCGTGGGGCAGCAGGCGCGCGAGCGCGGCGAGGCGCTGGCGGCCGAAGGTGCGCACCACCGCGGGCGCGCTGCCCGTGTACGCGCCGCCGTGGCACTCCAGCACCTGCTCCCAGGGCTCCAGCACCAGGCGGGGCGGGGCGCCGGGGACCAGCTCGAAGCGCAGCGCGCGGGGCGCCTTCTTCGAGCGGCGGGTGCGCAGCGCGAAGAGGAGGTTGTAGAGGTCGATGGGCGCGATGGAGCAGGTGGTGGCCGGCAGCGTCGCGGCGGACTGCACCTGGAGGAAGCCGCGCAGCCACGCGTGCGGCACCTCCACCGTGCGCGGGGCCCGGGGCTCCGCGGCGGCGGGCTTCGCCGTGGGGGCGACGTGGGCCTCCAGCGTCACCGGGGCGTAGGCGCGCAGGCGGTCCAGCCGGGCGGGCAGGTCCTGCGGCACGTCCAGGAAGGTGGAGCCGTGCGCGGCCTGGCGCTGGTCGAAGAGGCTGTTGTCGAAGGCGAGGCGCGCGTAGGCGCTCTCGTCGCGGGAGAAGACCTCCAGCGAGACCTGGTCCGGATCCACCGTGAGGACGGGGTCCAGGACGGCGTCCTGCTTCTCCTCGCCCTCCAGCGCGCTGTCGAGGAAGGCCTTCTGCGCCTCCCAGATTTGCGCGCTGGCGCGCTTGCCCTGCTTCATCAGGTACGCGAGGTACGCGGTGCGGTCGCGGCCCCGGTAGCGCAGGTCGCTGGAGAGCACCGCGAAGGCGGCGGCCAGCGCGTCGCGGAAGAGGGTGGGGTCCTTCACCCGGCCGCTGACGCCCACGGTGCCGCGCGAGCCCTCCAGGGCCAGCTGCACGCGCGAGGCGTCCGGCGTGACGACCACGTCGCTCTGCGCGGCGTAGCTCAGCGCGACGGGATGACGTGCGGTTGCGGTGCTCACGACGGTTGACCTTCCTTCCGGGCGCGCTCAGCGGCGCGGCGTGCACGTTTGTGGGCGCGGTAGGCCGCCTTGCGCAGCTCCACCGACTGCGACTTGTCGAACGCCGCCGTCTTCAGCAGCGCCGCGGCCTCGTCTCCGCCCAGGCGCCCCAGGGCGGCCCAGGCCTCCTGCCGCACCTCCGGCTTCGCGTCGGCGGCCACGGCCTCGAGCGGCTTCAGGTCCTTCTTCGCCAGCAGCGCGGGGACCGCCAGCCGGCGGGCCTCGCTGGTGGTGAGCGCGGACGGGGCCACCTTCGCGCCCGTGGGCCCCAGGGCCACCGGGTCGAAGGGCTTCACCTCCAGCGCCCACGCGGAGGCCTCGCCGGGCACCAGCGCGGCCAGCACCGCGGCGGCGGCGGCGCGCACGGCGGCGTCCGGGTCTCCCAGCGCGCCTCTCAGGGCCTGCGCTTCACCCGTGGCCTTCAGCCGCCCCAGCGCGCGCGCCGCCTCCTGGCGCACGGCGGCGGGGGCGTGGGCCTCGCCCTTGCGGAGGAGCTCGGCGGAGGTCGCGACCAGCTCCTTCGCGCCCAGCCGCGAGCCCGCCCAGAGCAGGCGCTCCCAGGCGGCGGCCAGCGGCTCCTTCTTCGAGGGCTGCGCGGAGGCCCACGCGGCGGCGGTGCGCCGCTCCGAGGCCACGAGCGCGCGGGCCAGGCCGGCCGTGTCCACGGCGCCGGCCTCGCGCGCGTCGCCGGTCCAGGTGCCCACCAGCCGCGCGGCCTCCTCGCGGGCCTCCGGCTTGTCGTGGCCGAACAGGGCGATGACCTCCGGCACGGGCAGCGCGCCCCGGCGGGCGAGGCCCCGGCGCAGGCGGAGGCGCAGCTCCACGTTGTCCAGCGTGGCCAGGCGGGGCACGAGCAGCGCCGGGTCGCCTTCGCTGGCGAGGTAGGTGGCGGCGGGCTCGGAGATGTCCTCGTGCTCGCTCTGCACGGCGAGGAACTCCACCCGCGTGCGCTCCTTCGGGAAGAGCGCGTCCAGCGCCTTGCGGGCGGCGGCGCGCAGGTCGTCGTCGTCCTCGTTCAGCGCGGCGGCCAGCGCGGGCTCGGCGGCCGGGTCTCCGAGCTTGCCCAGCTGCTCCGCCACCGTGCGGCGCACGTCGTCGTCGACCTCGATGTCGGCGAGCAGCGCCTCCAGCTTCACCCGGGCGCGCTCTCCGCCCAGGGCGCGCAGGCCGCGCACGCCGGCTTCCTGGCGCTGGAAGACGTTGCCGTCGGTGGCGGCGGCCTCCACCTTCTCCTCGATGCGGCGGCGGTCCTCGCCGTCGGGCATCCGGTTCGCCAGCCGGCCCAGCGCCTCGATGGCGGCGACCACCATGTCCTCTTCCGCCGGCGCGTCCGGGGTGCCCCCGGCCGCCACCGTCTCCAGCTCGGAGAGGGCGCGCACGTCGCCCAGGGTGCCCAGGCCGAGCAGGGCCCGGCCGCGCTCGTGCGGCTCACCGGCGCGCGCGTACAGCAGCAGCGGGCGCAGGGCGCTGGCGCGGCGCTGGTGGGCCACGCCTTCCGCCGCGGGCAGCATCAGCTCGCGGGCGCCGGCGCGGAGGATCTCCTCCAGCGGCTCCACCGCCGCGCCCTCCTCCACCACGCGCTTCGAGTAGTGCTCCACGGCCGCCGCGCGCACGGTGACGTCGCGGTCGTTGAAGAGCTGGACGAGCAGCGCGTCCTGGCCCTCGTTCCTGCCGTGCTCCAGCTCGCGGGCGGCGGCCTTGCGGACCTCCGGGTCCTGGCTCTTCACCGCCACGCGCAGGAAGCGCACCGCGAGCGCCGCGTCGCGCTTCTTCAGCTCGCGCTCGGGCTCCTTGAGCTTCTCCTGCTCCGGCGGCCAGGTGAGCTGCATCGTGGCCGTCACGCAGGCGAGGCGCACGGACGGGGCCTCGTCCTCCACGCTCTGGCGCGCGAGCACGTCCAGCGCGTCCGCGCGGTGCGTGCGGCCCAGCGCGGCCACCAGCCGGGTGCGCTCCGGGATCTCCGGGGCCACCGTCAGGCGCGCGGCGAGCGCGGCCACGGCGGCGGAGGTCCCCAGGCGGGCCAGGGCCTCCTGCGCGCGGCGGGCCACGGCCGACGTCTCCGAGCGCAGGAAGGCGCCCAGCACCTCCACCGCCCGGTCATCGCCCCGGAACGCGAGCAGCTCCGCGGCGCGCAGCCGCAGGTCCTCGTGCTCGCTGCCCATCGCGCGGCCCAGGGCGTCCGTGACGCGCGGGTCGTTGGCGCCCGCGAGCCGCTCGATCACGCCCACGCGCAGGTCCGCGTGCTCGCTGCCCAGCGCGGCCAGCAGCGGCTCCAGGCTGCCCGGCGGGCTCAGCTTCTCCAGCAGCTCGAAGGCGGACTTGCGCACCTCCGGCAGCGGCGAGTTGAGCGCCGCGGCCACGCGCGGACGGGCCTTGTCCCCGCGCTCCGCCAGCTCCTCCAGCGCCGCGCGCGCCACGTCCGGCGCCAGCGAGGCCAGGGCCAGCGCCAGCGGCTCGTCGCTGCCGGCGGCGGGGTACAGCTCCTTGAGGCCCGCGAGCGCGGCCCGGCGCACCAGCTGGTGCGGGTCCTCCAGCGCGCGCAGCAGGGCGGCCACGGCGGCGGACGTGCCCGCGTAGCCCTCCTGCGTGAGCTTCACCACGCGGTCCACGGCGTCGCGGCGGACGCGGTGGCCCTCCTCGTCGCCCGCCGTCACCTGCCGCAGCAGGCCCACGTAGGCGCCGAAGGCGAGGCGGCGCAGGTGCTGGCGCTCCGCCTGCGTCGCGCTCTGCGACGCCGCCTCCGCGCCCTCCGACGGCTTCACCGCGGAGAAGAGGCGGCGCAGCCAGCTCTTGCCCGTGGCGGAGGCCGTGCCCTGCTTCTCCGGCGTGGAGGGCTGCACCACGTGCGCGGCGCCCTCGGAGGTCTCCGGCTTCCAGGGGGCCTGGAGCGAGCTGGGCCGCGCGACCTTCTGCGCCTCGCGGAAGTAGTCCAGCGGCTTGTTGCGCAGCAGCAGCACCTGGGCCGCCGCGTAGCGCTGCTCCGGCTGGCCGCTGGAGAGCGCCTCGGCGAGGCCAATCACGCGCCTGGCCCGCTCGTCCTCCGCGGGCCAGTCCTTCATGTCGCCGGCCTTCTCCGGGCGCGGCGGCAGCAGCACCTCCACCAGGTGCGCGCGGTAGGCGTCCGGCTCCGTGCGCAGCTCCAGCGCGCGGGCCGCGGCGTAGCGCACCTCCGGGCGGCCGCTGGAGAGCGCGCTCGTCAGCAGGTCCGGCGGTCCGCCCTCGCGGCTGGCGCGCAGGTCGCGCGCGAGCACGATGGCGAACACCATCTCCTGCACCTCCCGCGCGGAGTCCTCCAGGCCGTGCAGCAGGCCGCCGTCGCCCTCGTGGCCCAGGGCCGCGAACGCGAGGATGGCGCCCAGCCGGATGGGCAGGTGCTCATGGCGCAGGTTTCCCGTGAGCACCGGCAGCGCGCGCACGTCGCCCAGGCGCGCCAGGCCGTCCGCGGCCCACGAGCGCGCCGCCACCAGCGAGTGGCCCAGCGCGTCCAGCAGCGCGCCCTCGTCGCCCCGGCGGCTGGCCGTCGCGAGGCCGCGCGCGCCCTGCTCCTGGAGGTCCGTCAGGTCGTTGGGGAGCAGCGTGGTGGCGTAGAAGCCCAGGAGGCGCCGCGAGCCCAGCGTGGCCAGCGCGCGCGCCGCGCGGACGCGCAGGGGGACGAGGAAGCCGGGCGGGTACATCCGCTCCAGGTCCTTGTCCGTGATGAGCCCGCGCATGGGCTCGATGATGTCCTCCGCGCCGCGCGGGGCGAGCAGCTCCGCGGCGCGCACGCGCACCGGCAGCGCCGCCGCCGCGATGCCCGCGAGCAGCGGCCCGTTCTCGTGGGGGATGAGCTTGTCCAGCGCCTCCAGCGCCGCGACGGCCACCTCCAGGTGCTCGTCCTGCACGCGCTTGAGGAGCGCGGAGCGCAGGGCTTCCGCCGGGGCGTGCACGGAGGCCTTGGCGGCCTTCTCGCGCAGGGCCGGGTGCGTGGTGTCGAGCGCGGCCAGGTGCGGCTCCGGCTTCTCCTTGCCGGCCAGCTTCACCCACGCCTCGTAGGCGGTGGTGGCCACGCCCGCGTCGCGGTCCTCCACGGACTTCTTCAGCCGCTCCAGCGCCCAGCCCTCGGTGCCCTTCTGCGCGAGCACCTCCACCGCGCGGGTGCGCAGGTCCGGGAAGCGGCCCGCCAGCGCGCGGTCCAGCGCCTTCACCGGCTCCTGGTCGTTCCAGGCCCAGAGGGTGCGGAAGGCCTCGCCGCGCACCTTGGCGGACTCGTCCTCCAGCGCGTCGCCCAGCAGCCCCTCCGCGCCCTCCGCCCTGGCGCCCAGCTTCACCAGCCGGTCCAGGCCGCGCACGCGCACGTCCTCGTGGCCGGAGCGCAGCGCGGCCTCCGCGGCGGCCAGCGGCGCGTCCGCGTCCAGCGCCACCACGGCCGACAGCGCCGCCGCGCGCACGTCCCCGTCCGCGTCGTCCAGCATCCACACCAGCCGCTCGCGGGCGCGCGGGTCCTGCAGCGCCTGGAGCGCGGTGGCCGTCTCGCGGCGGATGGCGGCGTCGTCCTCGCGCGACAGCTGGAGCAGCGCGCCCAGGGCGCGGCCGTCACCGAGCTGCGCCAGCACGCGCGCCCCGCGCACCGCCGTGTCCGGCATGCGGCAGGCCATGGCGGCGAGCAGCGGCTCCAGGTCCGCCTCCGTCAGCGCCGCGCCCGCGGCCGCCTTGCCGAAGAGCTGCTCGCGCGAGGCGGCCAGCTCCGCGTCGGTGGTGAGCTTCGCCTCCGCGTCCCCGGCCGCGCGCTTGCGCTGGAGCGTCAGCATGCGGGTCACCTCCCGCACCGTGCGCGCGAACTCCTCGTCCTTCGCCTCCAGCGTGGCGGCCAGCGCGCGGCGCTCCAGCACGCGCACCGCGAAGGCCACGCGGCGCACGTCCCGGTCCGCGTCGTCCAGCGCGCGCGCCACCAGCGGCTGCAGGTGCGGGTCCCCCAGCAGGCCCGCCACCGACGCGCGCAGCAGCACCTCCACCTTGAGGGCCGCGGGGCCGCGCTCGAAGGCGAGCTTCAGCGGCTCCGTGCTGCCCCTGGGCGACACGGCGGTGAGCGCGTCCAGCGCGGCGACGCCCACGTCCGGGTGGGGGTCCGGCAGCTTGCTGGCGATGAGCCCAGGCACCAGCGGCGACGCGCCGCCCCGCTTCGCCAGCAGGCGCAGGCCCTGTACGCGCGTGTCCACGAAGCGCGAGTCCAGCGCCGCGCGGGGCGCCGCCAGCGGCGACTCCGTCTCCAGCTTCACCAGCGCGTCCAGCGCCGCGGCGCGCACCGTCTTGTCGTCGTCGTCGAGGCGCTCGCGCAGCTTCGCCCGCGCGGCGGCGCGGCCGTGGTTGCCCAGCTCCGTGGCCGCCAGCCGGCGCGCCGCGACGTCCTTGTCCGAGGACAGCACGCCCACGACGAAGTCCAGCGCCTCCGGCTCCTGGAGGGCCACCGCCTCCCTCACCGCGGCCTCGCGGCGGGGGAGGGCGGCCTTCAGGGCCTCGTTGAAGACGTCGAAGCCGTGCCCGTACGCCGTCGTCTCGTCCGTGGGCTTGCCGTCCGTGCCCAGCGTGACGCGGGTGACGCGGCGGTCCTCGCCGCCCACGAAGAGGAAGCCCAGCAGCTGCTTCGCCTGGCGGGGGTTGGCCGGGGGCGCGAAGGCCACCGCGTTCAGGGCCTTGCTGCCCAGGTCGAAGGTGCGCGGCTTGCGGCGCTCGTCCAGGCGCCAGACCTTCAGCTTGCCGTCGCTGCCCACGGAGGCGATGCGCTCCGCCGGGTCCTGGCCGGGCTCCGCCTGCGGCGTGGGCGGGAACACCAGCCCCAGCACGGCGCCCGCGTGGCCGCTGTCCTTGTCGCCGCGGACCTCGAACTCCACCGCGCCGACGAGGTAGCCGATGCGCAGCTTGCCGTCGTCGCCCGCGGAGACGAGCCGCCCGTCGCGCGGCGTGAAGGCCAGCGCCCGCACCGCGCCCTCGTGGCCCGGCATGTCCCGGCGCGCGCCCGTCGCCACCGTGAACGAGCGCACCACGCCGTCATCGCCCGCGCAGGCCACGTAGGTGTGCGTGGGGTCCACCGCCACGGCGCGCAGGGCCTGGGACGACGCGCTCCACTCCTTCAGCTTGCGCGTGCTGTCCCAGTCCCACGCGCGCACGAAGCCGTCCGCGCCGGCCGTGTAGAGCGTCTTGCCGTCGGGGCTGGCCGCCACCGCCGTGCAGCCGCCCGGGTGCGCGTGGTGGAGCTGGAACTTCACGGCGCCGTCGGCGAGCGACCCGAAGCGCACCGTGCCGTCCGCGCCCGCCGCGGCGAACTGCTCGCCGGCCAGCGCCACGCCCAGCACGTGGGCGGGCAGGGGGCTGGTCCACAGGACCTTGTTGTTCGCGGCGTCATACGCGGTGAGGCGGCTGTCGGCGGCCGCGCGCGTTCCGCCCACGAGGAGCAGGCGCGCATTGGCGGCGAGCGCACGGACCTTCTCGATGTTGCCGATGGAGAGGTTGGCCATGGTGTCGTTGTCCTAGATGCCGCCGAGCTGCACGCCCGGGTGTGCCGCACGCAGTTGCACCAGCGAGGCCAGGCAGCTCTGCCACTCGCCCTTCGCCACGGAGCCGGTGAACTCGCCCAGCACGGGCGCCACCACGCGGGCGAAGCTCTCGTCTTCCAGACCCAGGTCGCGCACCAGCTCCACCACGCGGCGCTTGGCCACGCTCGCGGACAGCCGGCGCTGCACGTCGCCCTCGCGCGCTTCCTTCGCGCGCCCGGGCGGCAGGCCGAACAGCATGCGCCGCAGGAACGTGCGCAGCGCCTCCACGTCGCTGAAGCGCGTGGTGCCGCCCGCCTCGCGCACGTCCTTGCCGCCGCCCGCGGGCTTCCAGCCCTCCGGCAGGTGCAGCGGCCGGTGCTTCTCCCAGAGCAGGCGCACCGCGAACAGGCCCACCTCGCGGTCCGCGCTCTGCATGAGGCCGGACAGCCGCTCCGCGCCGCCCAGCCGCGCGTAGTGCCGGCGGATGAGCTCCACGGCGACCTCGCGCGTGCTGCGCTTGGTGGACTCGGTGAGGGCGAACACCTTGCCCGCGTCCAGCTCCTCCGGCTGGAGCGTGTGGCGCGCGTCCGCGCCCGGCTCGCCCGCGTTGAGCAGGGCGTCATAGGCCAGGTTGCGGATCTCCTTCGCGTCCGAGTCCGCCAGCTCGTACACGCGCGTCTGGTAGCCCCACGCGCGCAGCTCCGAGCGGGCGATGGTCAGCGCGAAGCGGCGCACGTCGTCGCGCGCGTCGAACAGGGCCGGCCACAGCCGCTCCGCCGTGTACGCCTTGCGCGGCGCGCGGGGGCGCAGCTCGTAGGACCTGGACTCCGGCTGCTCCGGCCCGATGCCCGGGTGGTGGCAGCGCAGGTACATCTGCGCGAAGGCGCGCACGGGCGGCGGCTGCTTCGCGCCCAGCGCCAGGTCGAACAGGCGCTCCAGGCCCGTGTCCGCGTCGCCCGAGTCGCTGAAGTCCGCGGGCACCACGTTCGCCAGCAGGTAGCGGTGCGCGAAGTCGTGCAGCTGCGGGTCCGCCCGCCGCGCCAGCGCCAGCAGCCAGGGCACCGTGAGCTGCCGCGCGGTGAAGAGCTTGCGGTTGCCGAGCAGCTCCAGCGCCGTGCTCCGGAACTTGCCGTTGAAGACGAGCGCCTTCACCCGCTCCACGTCCAGGCCCGGCAGGCTGTCCGCGCGGGTGAGCCACTGCGCCGCCTGGCGGCCCAGGCGCGGGTGCGCCACCAGGTCCAGGAGCCACTGGGGCCCGATGTCCGCCGGCTTGTAGGTGGACAGGGCCTTCATCGCCGTGTCCTCCACGATGCGCTGGCGCGACGAGCGCTGCTTCGCCTCCGTCAGCGTCACCTTCCAGAAGTCCGCCGGCATCTCCCCGTCCGCGTACTTCGTGGAGATGTAGTTCTTCGCCCAGTTGAGCTGCTCCTGCTTGCCCCAGAGCAGCTCGCGCAGGAAGTCGTGGGTGAGCTCCGCGCGGTCGAAGGACTGCTCCAGCGACTTCGCCGCGAACGCCGCGGTGGGCTTGGAGTTGAGCAGCCGGCCCAGGAGCGGCAGGCCCAGGTCGCGCGGCTTGTGCTTCTCCAGGGCGGCGGCGGCGAACCTCTGCACGTCGTCCGCGCCCTTCTCCACCAGGTCCGCCAGCCGGTCCGCGGCCAGGTCCTGCGCGTGGCCGCGCGCGTACTCGATGGCGTAGGCGCGGGCCTTGTCGCTGGGGGAGAAGAGCAGCGCGAGGACGGCCTCATGCAGCCCGGCCGCGCGCAGCTTGCCCTGGTGGAAGTCCGGCGAGCCCTGGAGCGTCTCCACCAGGAAGTCGTGCGCGCTGCCCAGCGGCCGGCGCGCCAGGCGGTCCAGCCACGCGGGCGTCACCTTGCGCAGCGCCTCCGGGAAGTCCTTGCGCAGGCCCTGGATGGCGAACTTCGCGGCGGGGTCCGACTGGCAGGTGTCCAGCAGGCGCATCAGCGCGTCCGGCGAGCGCTTCCACGCGTCCGGGTACATGCGCTGCTTCACCATGTCGTTGGGCGGCTGGATGGCGAAGCGCGACGCGGAGTAGCTCTTGCTGTGGTGCGCCCAGAGGTGGTGCGCCACCCAGCACTGGGACCACGTCGTCTCCAGGTCGTAGTGCCGCAGCACCTCCACCGCGAACTGCGGGTAGAGCTCCGGCACGGCCGCGCCCAGCTGGCGCAGGAAGCGCCACGCGCGGCGCTGGAGGTAGGTGAGGGTGCCGCCGCCCACCTCGCGGTGCCGGCGCCCGCCGCGCTCGGTGTCGAAGCGCCAGGCCAGCACGCCGAACATCTCCGCGTCGTGGCGCGTCTCCGACAGCTTGTAGATGCGCTTGAGGCCCGCCCACAGGCCGAACTTCAGCGGCGCTTCCTTCACCAGCGTGATGAGGGCGGCTCTCGCGGGCTCGGTGTTCTTCTCATAGAGGGACACCAGCAGGTCCGCGAGCAGCAGGCGCGGCGGCAGCGGCACGTCCTTCTGCGCGAGGAAGCGCTGCCAGGCCTCGTGAGACCCCTGGCGGCGGCCCGGCTTGTTGCCGCGGGCGCGCGCCTGCTCCAGGAGCTGCTTCAGCGCGTCGAAGGAGAGCGCGCCCTGCGGCAGCGGCGCGTCCGACGGGCGGTCCGGCTGGTCGAGGAAGGCCAGCACGGACTCGGCCAGGTCCGGTGCCTCCGCCCTGGCCAGACGTTCGAGGTCTGCTGCGCTCAGCGCGTCGCTCGGGGTCATGCGTGGGGTTTAGCACAGCTCCCCGCCCCGCGAGGCATGTCGGACCCGCCTCACCACGGCAAGGCGGGGACCTCCACCTCCTGCGTGTCGCCCGTGCCCACCGTCACTTCCTCGCGGAAGGACAGCCAGCGTCCCTCATGTTCTCGCAACACGAGAAGCGTATAGGGCCCGGGAGGGAGGAATCTCCAGACATCCCCGCGCAGTGACTCGGGCATGACCGCCAGCTCGCGCAGCCACTGCACCTCCGTGGGCGACGCCGACTCGGCGGGGGCCGGGATGCGGCCCGGGATGAGGTAGGGCGTGCCCTGCGCTCCGCGCTCGCTCCAGCGCAGCTTCAGCCGGGTGCCCCCCGTCGTCATCAGCAGGTCCAGCCGGGTGATGCGCCGCGGCTCGACGTGCACGGTCCGGGGGAGGACGGTGATGAAGTCCCTGCCCGGGGGCTTCACCACGTAGTCGCCCGGCTCCAGGTCCCGGAACATGGCCATGCCGTTGCTCGCCGGGGCGAGGTGCTGCTCCTCCGGGTTTGTCTTCAAGACGGCCTGCACGACGATGGACTTCGGGTTGCCCTGGGCGTCCCGCACGGCGACCTCCAGGCGGGTGGCGGTCGGGAGGCGCAGCTCCAGCGTGTCCTCGGTGGGGCCGACCCTGCGCACGAGCGACGCGTGCGTCGCCTCCTGCACGGTGAGCACGTAGGGCCGGGCCTCCACGGCGGGCAGTTGGAAGGTGCCGTCCGCGCCGGTGCGGACGTCGACGAAGGTTTCGCCGTCCTCCGCGTTGGCGCCGTCCTCCGGGGGCAACGCCAGCGAGACGATGACGCCGGCCAGCGGGGTGCCGGTGGCGTCGTCCACCACGCGGCCCTGGATGGCGTGGCCCGCGTCCACGCGCACCGTGCCCAGGTCCACGTCGCGGCCGGCGGGGACGTCCACGTCGCGCTGGGTGAGGGCGTGGCCGGGCACCTCGAAGGTGAGGTGCTGGGGGCCGGGCTCGTTCACGAAGAAGGTGAAGGCGCCCTGCGGGTCGCGCACGGCCTCCTCGTTCACGGTGAAGCGGGTGATGGGCGTGCCGTCCTGCCGCACCAGCCGGCCGGTGACGCGGCCCTGGAAGGCCAGGACGATGCGCACGTCCATGTCGCCCGCGCGGGCGGTGACCTTGGGGCCCTCCAGGTCCTCCAGCCACCGGTGGATGTGGTCGCTCGCCGCCTCCTCGGGCTCCTCGTCCGGCCCGAGGTCGGACCCGTCGTCGGCGCTCTCGGGGGGGCGGGGCAGGGCGTAGCCCGGCTTCATCGCCACCAGCTCGTAGTCCCAGTCGCGCGCGAGCGACTCCAGGACGAAGCGGCCGTCCGCTCCTGTCGTCGCGGAGAGGGGGGAGTACGAGCGGCCGTCGCTGGTCTCATCCTCCTTCGCGGTGGCGTCCACGGAGACGCCCGCCAGGGGCCGGCCCTCCGAGTCCACGACGATGCCGCCCACCTGGCCGTCCAGGTCCAGGCGCAGCGCCAGGTCCACCGTCTCCGAGCCCCGCAGCACCACGCGGTCGGGCATGCGGCGCTCGTAGCCGCCGGTGGTGGCGCGCATCCACACGATGTAGCTGCCCGGGGGCAGCCCCTGGATGACGAAGTGGCCAGCCTCGTCCGACGAGCCCGCGAAGGTGATGCGTTCGGGCTCGTCGTCGTCCGGGGCCTCCTGGGGCGCCTCGTCCTCCTGTCCGTCGTCCGAGGGCCGCGCCTCCTCCACCTGCCTCACCAGCGAGATGTCCACCTCGTTGACGGGCGTGCCGCGCGAGCTGGTCACGGTGCCGCGCACGGTGGCGCCCGAGTCCAGGGCCAGCTTCAGGCCGGACGTGGGGGCCCGGACCTGGAGCTGGCGCGGCAGGTAGCCCTCGGCCTCGACGGTGAGGGTGCCGGAGAGGGGCTGGTCCACCTTGATGGCGAAGTGGCCCTCCGCGTCGGTGGTGGCGTCGAAGGTGAGGGGCTCCTCGCGGGGCGGGTGCATCACGATGAAGGAGCGCGAGAACACGGGCGTGGGCGCGCCTTCCGGGCGCTTCCGGCCCGGTGGACACAGCGACAGGGAGACTTCCGCCAGCGGCTTGCCCGCGGCGTCGGTGACGTGCCCCTCCACGAGGAGGGCGGGGGAGAGGACGAAGTCCAGCGGAGGCCCGCCCGCGGCCACGGCGCGGACCGCGGTGAGGTCTAGCAGCCGGTCCGCCACGACCTTGAAGGTGTAGTCGCGGGCCTGGAGGGGGCCCAGGCGCACGCGGCCGTCCGCGTCGGTGGTGCCCAGCTCCTGGAAGACGAGGGTGCCGAAGTGCTCGGTGAGCTCATGGGGAACGTCGGCGCTCACCTCGGCGTTGGCCACGGGGGCGCCGGCGGTGTCGCGCACGGTGGCCTCCACGAAGAAGGAGGTGCCCAGGCGCAGCGTCACCTGGACCTCGCGCTGGTCCTCCGTGACCTTCACCGTCTCGCGCGCCTGGAGGCCGCCCTGCTCCGCCTCCAGGGTGTAGTCATCAAGGGACAGGCCGTCGAAGGTGAAGCGCCCCTGGGCGTCGGTGAGGGCGACGCGCTCGCCGCCGGCCTCCGTGACGGTAGCGCCGGCGACGGGCTGCTCCCCGTCCACCACCGTGCCCACGATGCGCCGGGGCGCGAACAGCACGAGGTCCTCCGGCAGGGCGGCAGGCGCCACGTCCTCCACCCACTCGGAGAGCTTCCCGGCGTGGGCGGCGAGGAGGTCGTAGGTGTCCTCGCGGGGCAGGGGGCCCAGGGAGAAGCGGCCGTCCGCGCCGGTCTTCGTCTCGAAGTAGCGCGCCGTGCCCGTGTGCAGCACGGTCACCCGGGCCTGGGCGAGCGGGGCGCCGTCCTCGTCCACCACGCGGCCGGTGAGCCCCCGGCTGGCTTCGAGCGTCAGCGTCACGTCGCCGGTGCCGGTGACGACGTCCTCCTGGAGGGCGGCGCCCCGTGAGTCCAGGGCCCAGAGGGCGACCTTCCCCTGGGGCAGGCCCTCCAGGGTGAAGGTGCCGTCCTGGGCGGAGGTGGCGCGCGACAGGACGAAGGCGCCGCCCCGGTGTGCCTCCACCAGCTCCTGGACCCAGCGGCGGGCGGTGACGGACTCGCAGTCCTCCGAGACCAGGGAGACGCCGGGCGAGTCCGCGTCACACGGCAGCTCCGTCAGCGTCTCCCCGGGCACGCCCACGGAGGCGGAGACCTCGATGCCGGGGACGGGGTCGCCCTGGAGGTCGACGACGCGGCCCTGGACCTGGAGGGCGCCCTGGGGCGGCGCGGGCGGGGTGGCGGGGAGCTGCCGGCGCGCGGTGCGGGGGGCG
>NZ_JAYESI010000056.1:0-19913 GCF_041903675.1 Corallococcus sp. RDP092CA
GGCAGATGCGCGACATGGTGATGGGCCGCAAGAACCACTACGGCAGCAAGTCGAAGCGAGGCACCGAGGTCGCCGCGCTCTTCTACTCCCTTATCGAGACGGCACGCCTGCGGGGTGAGGACCCCGGGCACTACCTGCGGCGCGCTGCGCTCGCCGCCATTGAGAACCCAGGCACGGTCACACTTCCGAAGAGCCAGGACTGACGGTCGCTCCCGCCGGCCGTCCCGGGCGGGTCAGCACGGCGCCGGGACGGGGCACGGCGAACAGTTACGGAAGACGGTGTCCGGTGAGGCCACCGTCCAGGCGTACCATTTGGTGCCCGGCCCCTTTTCCAACAGCAGCCAGTACGTCTCGTCCGCGTGAATGACGGGCGAGGTGAAGACTTCGGCCAGCAGCGCCTCGTATGACTTCTGCAGGTGGCCGGCCAGCGCGTCGAACTGGTCCCAGAGCGTCTGCGCCTCCACCACCAGGCCCTCGCGCAGGTACAGCCGCTGCTGACGGGCCAGCGGCAGGTGGAAGCCGTACTTCATGAGGGCGACATGGACGGCGAACTCCAGCGAGTAGCGGCCCCCCGGAATGAGCCGCGGCGGCGCGGGGGCCGTCACCGGCGCGCAGCCCTGGCGGCAGCGGTACTTCTGCCGGCGCACGCGACGCAGCACGAAGCTCCTCTCGACGACGGTGACTTCCTCGCAGTCCTCCGTCTGCCCCTCCCACGCGTGCAGGCCACCGCCGCACAGGCCGCAGAGTCGGTCCGCCTCGTCCAGCGGCAGCAGGACTTCTTGCACCTTCAACTCAGGCTGGGCCGTGGGGCCATGGCCACGCCGCAGCTTCGTGCGCGGAGACTTCGCGGGCTTCTCCCCATGCTTCTCGCTGGAGGCGCCGAACAGACGCCTCTGCAGGAGGGCCAACTGCTGCTTGAGTCCCTCGAGCTCCAACTGCAGCCGCGCCTGCGCGTCCTCGCCCTTGAGACGGGCATTCTCGAGGGCGAGGGCCTCGAGGCGCTGGTGCAGCCGGGCATTCTCCGCCTCCAGCAGGCTGGCCACCTGCTTGGCTGTCTCCAAGTCTCTGAGTTGCTCCACGCGCGTCATGACTCCCCGCTGGGTGCTACATCGCACCGCCTATCGCAAGGACTTTGTCGTCCACGGCCGGAGGCGACAACTTCCACCGCCCCGCCAGCTCGCAGCCCTCCAGGAACAGAGACAGCTCGCTCACCGTCAACTCCACCGCCTGCGCGCCCTCCTCGCTCCAAGGCCTGGCGAAGCGTCCCCGGAAGAGCCTCTTGGTGAGGAGCACCAGGCCCGTGCCGTCGAAGTGCAGCACCTTGGCCCGTCGCCTACACCGGCCGACGAAGAGGAAGACGTCGCCCTTGAGCAACTGCTGCCCCAACTGCTGCTCGACGAGGGCGCTCAACCCATCGAAACCCCGGCGCATGTCCACCGGGGCTGCGTATGCGAAGACACGCACCGCGCGCGTCAGCGTCAGCACCCCAACTTCCCCAAGAGCTGCGCGGCGCTCTCCACACTCAGCCCTTCGACGCGCCAGCCACTTGGTGACACCAGCGCCACCTGCCGCACTCCCGTACCCGAAGCTGCGGCGGGACGCGCGCTGACGCGCACCGGTACCAGCGCCGCGCTCTTCTCGACGGGCTCCGGGCGGGAGCGGCCCTTGCGCCATTCGTAGAGCGTCGGCCCAGAAACGCCCAGCTTCTTTCCCGCGTCCGTCACCGTCCCACCCGCCTCCACCGTGTGCTCGGCGTAGCGCACCGCGAAGGCGCGCAGCGCCTCGGGGAACGGCAATGAGCCGCTGCGCCTCCCGGCCTTCAACCGCTGCGCTTCCTGGCGGAACTGCTCCAACTCCTTCTCCAACTCCACGGACCACCTCCTGGCGTGTGGCACACGGAGGTCTCACGCGCGGCTCGGCACGTCACGACGGGGCACGGCGAGGTCTTACGACGAAACTCTCGGTGCCCGAGCTGCAGGCGCTGCACCGCGAGCTGCTCGGGCGAGAGACGTCCTCGACCGACTCGGCCTACTTGGTGTGGCGGGTACGGCAGGCGCAGAAGGGCCGCATCAAGGTCGGCCCCATAGAGCGCCGCGCCACCGGCGAAGCCGCCGACATCAAGGTGCTGCCGCTCCGCATGACCGCCGCCGAGGTCGATGCGCTCGACGCAGGTTGGCGCAGGCTGGGGTTCAAGAGCCGGACGGCGATGCTCAAGAAGGCGATCGAGGCGATACTGGCGTAGGGCGTGGAACACAAAACTAAAGCCAAGCTGAGGTGTTGCGCTTGCGCGCGACTAAAACTTGGCTTACGTTTTGTGCGTGGACCTCATGCCGACATCCCAGCCGAACTGGGACCGCCTCTACGAGACGGCGGCGGCCCAGCAGGGGCTGTTCACGACGAAGCAGGCCGCCAAGGCAGGCTACTCGCCGCAGCTCCTCATCCACCACCTGCACGCGGGCAAGGTGGCGCGGCTTCAGCGCGGCATCTACCGGCTCGTCCATTTCCCGCCCGGCGAGCACGAGGAACTGGTCGCCGCTTGGCTCTGGTCCGAGCAGGCAGGCGTGCTTTCGCACCAGACGGCGCTGGCGCTGCACGGGCTCTCGGACGCGCTGCCCGCACATCTCCACCTCACGCTGCCCGCCACGTGGCGCAAGCG
Organism: Corallococcus sp. RDP092CA; assembly: GCF_041903675.1. Taxonomy (NCBI): domain Bacteria; kingdom Pseudomonadati; phylum Myxococcota; class Myxococcia; order Myxococcales; family Myxococcaceae; genus Corallococcus; species Corallococcus sp. RDP092CA. The sequence goes on from NZ_JAYESI010000056.1 coordinate 2,657, forward strand.
ACGCTTCCGCGTACCCGAGGGTGTCGTTCTGCACCACGACGACATCGGGCTCGCTGATCGCGCGTGGTTCGGCGCCGTGCCCATCACCACTCCGCGCCGCACGCTGTGCGACTGCGCAAAGGACGGGCTCTCGCCCGAACTGCTCCGGCAAGCGACGCTTCAGGCGCTGCGTCGTGGGCTCGTTGGGCGTGATGACCTCGCCGACGTCGAGCGCGCGCTCGCGCCCTTTGGAGGCCTTGGCGCATGAAGCAGCCTCGTACCTACGCCTCGCCTGAGACCTTCAAACAGGCGCTCGAACAGCGCCTGAAGTCATCTTCGAAGAGCGGCGCCGACTTCGCGCGCCGTCGTCAGCTCCTCGTCTTCGACCGCTTCCTCGCGCGCGTCGTCGCCACCGTCGGTGAAGCCGCGACGCTCAAGGGCGGGCTCGTCCTCGACCTTCGTCTCGAGCGCGCGCGCACCACGAAGGACGTCGACCTCCGCATGGTGGGCTCGCCCGACGATCTCCTCGCGAAGCTGCAAGCAGCGGGACGTCACGACCTCGGCGACTTTATGGCCTTCGAGGTCGTGCCCGACAACGACCACCCGGAGATCCTCGGCGACGCCGTGCAGTACGACGGCCTTCGCTTCCGCGCCGAGTGCAAGCTCGCGGGCAAGCTCTACGGCCAGCCCTTCGGAGTCGACGTCGCGTTCGGCGATCCCATCATCGGCCCGCCCGATGTCGTCGTCGCCGAGGACGTGCTCGCGTTCGCGGGCGTCGCGCCGCCGACGCTGCGGCTCTACCCGATCGAGACGCACATCGCGGAGAAGCTGCACGCGTACACGATGCCGAGGCCGCGCCCGAACTCGCGCGTGAAGGACCTGCCTGACCTCGCGCTGCTCGCGTCGGTGCAGGAGCTCGACGCCAAGCGGCTGCGCGCGGCGCTGGAGCAGACCTTCACGTTCCGCAAGACGCACGCGCTGCCCAGCGAAGTGCCGGCGCCCGCCGAATCGTGGGTGACGCCCTTCGCGGCGATGGCGCGCGAGGATGGTCTGCAATGGACGACACTCGCGGACGTGACGACGGCGGCGAAGACATTCCTCGATCCGGTGCTCGCGGGTGGCCTCGACGCGACATGGGATCCGACGGCGTGGAGCTGGCGATGAACCTCATCACGCACTCGCGGCTTCTCCTGCGGCCTCGTCCCGTGGCATCTGAGTAGATCGATGCCGCTCGTGTTCTTGCCCGACAACGAGGCCCTGTTCCTGTGGGGCGATGAACCGCCGCCGCGCACGCTGCCCACGCTCACCCGCGGCGGGACTGCCGCCACGGCGCGGCTCGTGACCTCCGATGGCACGCGCGAGGTCACTGGCACGACGCTGCCGCTCTTCGATGCGCTGGCGAAGCTCGCGGTCGTGCCCACCGTCGAGGTCGATGGGCTGGCCGGTTCGATCGCGACGTGGGTCATGGCGAGCAAGCTCGCGATGGATCTCGTGGCGCGCGAGCGCGTCGTCCCCACGATTACGCGGAGAGCCGGGCGCATCGAGGCTCGCTGGGCAGCGGCGCTCGGAGCCAGTGAAGACGCGGCCAAGGTGGCGATGCTGGCCAAGAGCATGCCGCCTGCAGCGCACGCGGTACCGGTCCCCACCGGCGACGATGCGGTGTGGGCGCCCGACGCGCTGTTGCGCGCGTACCTCGACGCCGTCGCCGATGCTCTCGTACGCGCCGCGCAAGGTGGCCCCTCGCTGCCGACGAAAGCGCGCGCGAAGACGTCCAGGGCGACGAGCAACGGCGCGTGGTCCGAGCGATGGCGTACGGCGCTCACAGGCCCGCAGCGCAGCTTCGAGACGGAGGGCTTCGCGGAGCGCTCGGTGGTGGACGATCTCGAACGCTGGAGCGGCCCGGCACTCGGTGCGCGCGATCGCCTGCGCGCGTGCTTCCGGCTGGAGCTGCCGGTGGGCGACGGCGAGCCATTCACCCTGCGCTTCCTGCTCCAGTCACCGGACGATCCGAGCCTGCTGGTTTCCGCCGCCGAGGCGTGGAGCACGAAGGGGCGCAGCTTGCAGAAGCTCGGCCGCGCGTTCCGCGATCCGCAGGAGTCGCTGCTCGAAGCGCTCGGGCGCGCGGCGCGGCTGTTCCCGCCGCTCGCGTCGTCGTTGGCAGAAGCGCGGCCCGAGTCGGCCCTGCTCGACCCGGCGACGGCGTGGACATTCCTCGGCGACGGCGCCGCGACGCTCTCCGATGCGGGCTTCGGCGTCATCGTCCCCGGCGAGCTGACCGCCGCCGGTCAACGTCGGCTTCAGCTGCGCATGCGCGTCGGTGGTACCCGCAAGGTCGCGGGCGTCGTCGCGGGCGCGGCGGGGCTCGCGCTCGATGAGCTGCTCCAGGTCGACTGGGAGGCGGTCATCGGCGACGAGCCGCTCACCGCGCGTGAGCTGACCGCGCTCGCCAAGCAGAAGGCGCCGCTCGTGCAGTTTCGCGGCGCGTGGGTCGCGGTCGATCCGCGCGAGCTGGGCGACATCCAGAAGCGGCTCGCTGGTGGCACCTCGAGGCTGAGCGCGCGCGAGGCAATTCAAGCGGTGCTCGCGGGCGAGACGCGGCACGGCGAGCTGCCCGCCCTTGTATCGGCCTCTGGCGTCATCGCCGATCTCGTCGAGCGCCTCCGCAATGGCGGCAACAAAGAGCTCGGCGCACCCAAGTCGCTGAAAGCGACGTTGCGCCCGTACCAGGAGCGCGGGCTCAACTGGCTCGTCACGATGGGCTCGCTGGGTCTCGGCGCGTGTCTCGCCGACGACATGGGCCTCGGCAAGACGATGCAGCTCCTCGCGTTTCTCCTGCGCCGCCTCGACGAGGCTCCGAAGGACGCGCGCCCCGCGCTGCTCGTCGCGCCGACGTCGGTGGTCGGAAACTGGGAGCGCGAGATCGAGCGCTTCGCGCCGTCGCTCCGCATCGTGCGCCACTACGGCGCACCGCGCGCACGCTCGACGAAAGATATCCCGCACGAGGTCGGCACGCTGGTCGTCACCACCTACGGCCTCTTGCGCCGTGACGCCGAGCTGCTCGGAAGCGTCGACTGGTCCGTGGTCGCGCTCGACGAAGCGCAGAACATCAAGAACGCCTCGTCGGCGACCGCGCGCGCCGCGCGAGGTCTGCGAACCAACCAGCGTTTTGCGCTCACTGGAACTCCGGTCGAGAACCGGCTCGCCGAGCTGTGGTCGATCTTGGAATTCGCGAACCCTGGCATGCTCGGACCGCTGGAGACGTTCCGTCGCGAGTTCGCGATGCCCATCGAGCGTTATGGCAACGACGACGCGGCGACCCGCCTGCGCCGCATCGTGAGCCCCTTCATCCTGCGGCGGCTCAAGAGCGACAAGGCCATCATCCAGGACCTCCCACCGAAGAACGAGATGAAGGTCATCTGCACGCTGACGCGCGAGCAGGCCACGCTCTACAAGGCCGTCGTCGACGAGGAGCTGCGGCGCATCGAGTCCTCGGACGGCATCGAGCGGCGCGGCCGCGTGCTGGCGCTGCTCATGTTCACCAAGCAGATCTGCAACCACCCGGCGCAGTACCTTGGCGAGTCGGGCCCGTTGCCGAAGCGCTCGGGCAAGCTCGCGCGCGCGACGGAGATGTTGGAAGAGGCCATCGCCGCTGGCGACAAGGCGCTCGTGTTCACGCAGTTCCGCGAGATGGGCGACAAGCTGGTGGAACACCTCTCGGCGAGCCTCGGCTGCGAGGTCATCTTCCTTCACGGCGGTACGCCGAAGAAGGCGCGCGATGAGATGGTGCGGCGCTTCCAGGAGGAGCCGCACGGGCCGCGCATCTTCATCCTCTCGGTGAAGGCGGGCGGCACGGGCCTCAACCTCACCGCCGCGAGCCACGTCTTCCACTTCGACCGCTGGTGGAACCCCGCCGTCGAGGACCAGGCGACCGATCGCGCCTACCGCATCGGCCAGCAGCGCACGGTGCAGGTCCACAAGCTCGTGTGCGCCGGCACCGTCGAGGAGAAGATCGATCGCCTGCTCGAGCAGAAGCGCGATCTCGCCTCGAAGATCGTCGGCGCGGGCGAGCAGTGGATCACCGAGCTGGACGGCAAGGAGCTGCGCAGCCTCTTCGCCCTCTCGGACAGCGCCGCTGCCATCGGCGATGACGACGACGCGCCGGTGTCCGTTCGCCCCAAACGGCGCGGAGCGCGCGCTCGCAGCGAGGTGCGCCCGTGAGTCGTTGGAGCGGCTACGGCTGGTACAAGCCCGCGCCGAAGAAGCCGCCACCCGAGCGCGGCATCCGTATGAAGAAGGCGGGTACCACGTGGTGGGGCCAGAGGTGGATATCCGCGCTCGAAGAGGTGCTGCGCGGCGACTCGGGGCGCCTCTCGCGCGGGCGCACCTATGCGCGCGCCGGACGCACGCACGACCTCGAGGTCAAGGACGGCAAGGTGACAGCGAAGGTCACGGGTTCGAGGTCGACACCGTACAAAATCACCATCGAACTCACGCAGCTTGGCGAGGCTGCGTGGAAGAAGGCCATCGCCGCGATGGCGGAGAAGGCGCAGTTCTCGGCCGAGCTGCTCGCCGGGCAGATGCCGCAGGCGATCGACGAGGCGTTCATCGAGGCGGGCGTGAGCCTCTTCCCGAAGCAGCGCGCCGACTTGAAGACGAGCTGCTCGTGTCCCGACTGGGGTGATCCGTGCAAGCACGTCGCCGCGACCCACTACGTGCTCGGCGAGGCGCTCGACGGCGATCCGTTTTTGCTCTTCGAGCTGCGCGGCAAGAGCAAGGAGCAGGTGCTCGACGCGCTGCGCGCCGCGCGCGGTGCGGGTGACGAGGCAGCTCCCAAGAAAGGGGCCAAGGCGAAGAAGTCAGCGAGCGCCACCGCCGCGCCCGAAGTGCCCACCGTGAAGCTCGGCAAGGTGAAGGCAGCCGACTACGACCGCCCGCGAGATGCGATGCCGTCCATGCACTTCACATTCGAGGCGCCGGTGGCGCACGGCGCGATGCTGCGTCAGCTCGGGGCACCGTCAGCATGGACGAGCGAGGCGAGCCCTGCCGACGTCCTCGCGCCGCTGGTGCGCGCCGCCGCCGAAACGGCGCGACGGATCGCGATGGCGGAAGCGAGCCCAACGCAGGACGAACCCGAGCAGCCAACGAGCGCGAGGCGCACGAAGAAGGGCGGCGCGCGTACGGGCGCGAGCAGCCGACGATGAGCAGGAGGAGAGCGAGCGGCTTGAGTCAAACACTGGGTCGCTTGAGTAAAACGGCACCCCGAAGAGAATCGAGATTCTCCATGAGAATCCGCCGCCGAGAACGCCCCGCGAGCCCCGAGCGCCGTCCTCTGCGCGCTCCCAGCGTTCTCCTTGCAGCTCCCAGAGAACCCGCCGCGCACGTCGCCCAAGCGCGAAACCCCACGCAAAGACGCCAGAAAGACGAAACCCCAAGAAGCTCGCGCCGCTCGGGGTTCCGTTCAACGTTGGGTCACGCGACTTGGCGTGACGCGAAATTGGCTCCCCGAACGAAGCCCTGCGCGAACTCGTTCTCGGCGATTCTCTGAGAGGACTCAAACTCTCTGAGGGTCGAAAACCGAGTGATATCCAGTGGTTTCAAAGAGGGGAGGGGCGAGCCCTTCAATCGGGGGCCGATTGAATGTCCGCAAACTACACCGGGGGTGACCTCTCGTCCATGGTTCGGATCTGCCGGTGTCCGCTTCACAAAAAGTGCGTGGTGGTGGGCGTGCGCTCGTGGGTGGCGCGCCAGCAGGTTCAAGGGGTGGCCACACCGGTTCTCACTGAACGCGTTTCAGGGAAGCCCCGGGCGCGCACGCCCGGAGCCGCTCAAGCGCGGTGTCGGCGGCCTTGCGTGAGGTCAGGAAGCTCGCCACTACCCACCTGCCCTGGGGGAGTCGCGGGAATTCGTTGGTGTCCACGGTGAGTAGCGTCGCGCCGTTGCACTCCGCCTCCATTCGCGCTTCCGCTGCCCGGGCCTGGATGACGGAGGTCTCCGTGCCCAGGATGATGGCCCATGCCTCCGCGGGTCGTTCCGTCACCTTCTTGCGGGCCGCGTCCCAACCCAACTCGGAGAGGGCCCAGGTGTCCGCCAGGTCTCCATCGCCGAGGTCGACCGTGTGGGAGAAGAGAATCCGGCCGCCCTGGACGTCCACGCTGGAAGTGGCGGGCCCCGAGCTCTCGACGCCCTCCCAGGCACGGGTAATCCCCGCCGCGTCCGTGAGGAACAGGGCGTGCTGTTGGTGGACGTACTCGAAGTTGAGCCGCTGGGTGATGAGGAGCGCCTTCGGTCCTCCCTTCAGGTCCACGGCCCGTAGCCGAAGGTCCCAGGCGCTCGATTCCTTTCCACCGGACCAGTCCCATCCCGGCTCGCTGGCCTTCGCCACGTCGCAGGTGAGCTGGCCATAGGGCTCGGACATCGTCGCCGTACGCTTCGCGTTGGCGCGGCGAACGCGCAACGCACGGTGCCCGTTCGCGCAGGGCATCGCCACGGCCTCGATGCTCGGGGCGCTGCCTGCCGTGCCCAGCACCTGCTCCTGGGCGCTCTCGGGAGCGGCTCCCAGGAGCACCGCCGTGGCGGCGAGGACGACGAAGGTGTCCTCATACCGGCGCGGGAGCCCTTGGTCACGAAGTGGAGGCATAGGGGCCGGAAGGCTATCGGGTCGCCCGTGTCTGTAGAAGGGGCTGGAGGGGACTTCCGTGGGGGCTTCGTTTGTGTGGACGGAGAGAGCGTCGATGCGTCCCTGGCTGACACCCGCTCCCCTATGACGAGTCGACCGGCATCCTGAACTGGCGCGACCGTCGACCCAGAGGGGGCTCGGTTGAGTCGCTGCTTCAGCGCATGCTCTATTCTGTGCTGTGCGCTCCTGACGGGGATTCGCGGACGCGGGCCCTCGCATCCTTGGCGCGGCTGGCCGACGTTCCGCGACCCGACGATTCCAGACCCGGAGAGGCACGATGGATGCCAGCAGACTCAAGTCGCTCATGCGCCAACCCCTGCACGTCGCGGCGCTCGGGCTCGTTCGGGGCGAGTCTGTCACCGCGCGGGCCAACTATGTGCGTCTCGAGGTCCGGGATGAGCGGGGGCAGCTCCGCTTCGAGCATGACACGTGGCGGGAGGGAGGCGCGCTCATGCTCCAGATGCGCTTCGCAGGCGAGCACCTGGTGACCGTCTTCGGCGACCTGTTCGCCCACCAGGTGCGTGTCTGGGACCTGGGGTGCCCAGGTGCGGCGTCTCGAGTCGATGCGTCCTGGGACGACGAGGGCGATGTCCTGCTGTGGGCAGACCCTGCGAGCCCGCGTGCGCTCGTGCGCCAGGGCCAGGACGTCAGGATGCTGGATGCGGCCTCCCTTGCCTTGTCGCGCACGACTCCGCTCGCGGTGGATGCCGACGCTGTTGCATACGACGCAACCCACCACCGGCTCGCGCTCGGTGAGTGGTTCGACCCGGCGCAGCTCCTGCTGTGTGATTCCGAGGGACAGGTCCTACGGACCCGCTCGCTCGGGCCGTGCGCCGTGGCTGAGCTGCTGTTCTCGGGGGACGGTCGCTTCCTGGCGGTCAATCAGCTCAAACGAGCCGTCGTCGTGCACGACGCGGAGACGCTCGAGGCGCGGTGGCGGAGCTCGAGCAATCGGATTCTCGCGGCGTCCCCCTGTGGGCGATGGCTGGCGCTCGACGGAGCGCTGGTGGACCTGCGCTCGTTCGAGGCCGTGTCACTGCCGCCCGCTCAAGGTGCCTTGTTCGACCTCCGACAGGGCGAGCTCCTCCTCGCCGACATGGAGCGCACCTGGCGCGTCCCCCTGCCGTGACCCCTGGGATGGGGCCTGTCCTCGGCCCTGTGCCATCCCGTCGACGCATGTCGGTGGGGGCGCGCGGCGGAGCCGCGGCTCATCCAGTCCTGTCAGGTGAGTCACCCGCTTGCTGGCTCGGTGGTGCGTCCGTGTTGTCCCGCTCGGCTTCGCGCGTCCTCAGGTGACGCGCAGTCGTGGCGACGATGCTCACGGCGTCCTCGAAGCGGGAGCGCGTCACGCCGACGACCGTTTCGGGCCACATGCACTCCAGGCGTCCGTGTTGGCACCGCACGACGAACGCCGTCCGTTGGCGCAGCAGCGCGCGAACCTCCTCGGGGAGCGCCGAGGGCCCCGTCCCCGAGACGAGGAAGCGGTCCGTGAAGGTCCGCGGACGGGGCTGCTCCGGGGCTGGGTCCCAGCGGAAGGAGAACGGCTCCTTCTGCTCCCGCGGCGACACGCGGAACGCCATCTTCTCGTTGGGAACCCGGGCCTGGACCCGCCAGTAGCCCATGCGTGGAATCATCCCCGGGCCCCGGTCGTCGAACTCGCCGGGGTATGCGTCGAACGTCTTCCGGTAGATGACGAGCTCGACGTCATCCCGGGTGAAGCCCACGCGCTCGTAGTCCTCGGGGGCGCGCGCCGGGGCCCGGAGCGAGTCCACCAGGTCTCGCTGCGCCGCGGGCAGGACGGTCCCCGAGAAGGCGCGGGCGAGCGTGGGCAGGACCTCGCCCTCCGCGATGCGGTCCTCGTCCGGGATGGCGGCGTCGATGGCCGCGCGCAGGCGCTTCGAGCGGCGGTTGCGCTTCTGCTCCCAGGCGATGCCGTACACCCCCACGCCGAGCGAGACGCAGCCCAGGGCGAGCTCTCCGGTGCCCGCCGTTCCTTCGAGCAGGCCGATGAGGGGGATGAGGCCGTACAGGAACGGGAAGTAGCCCACGAAGAACCCGAACATGCTCGACGAGCCAATGAACGGTGGCGCCTCCTTCGGTGTGGAAGCGTCGGGGGCGGCGACGGGCTCGTTCATGTCGGACATCCTGTGCTCCTCCGCTCGCGCCTGGGGCCGCTCAGAGCTCGATGCCGTAGGCGGTAGCCACCCGCTGGACGAAGTGCTGGACGTGGTACGGCGTCTCCTTGTCCAGCGTGAGGCCTGTCTGTTGCCCGTCCAGGTCGATGCAGAGCGTGGTCCTTTGTTCGTCGAACCCGAGGTTCAGGGTCGCGAGCGCGTCGAGCTTCCACCACGAGTCTCGCGCTGCCAGCGAGGGCGCGGCGATGAGCAACGTCGTGAGCTGGTGGACGTCACTCCCCTGGACGACGGGCCCGTCCGCGCGGCGAAGCTCGAACCTCCCGTCCGCGAAGACCTTCAGCGAGAAGGGGCGCGTGCCGGGAGGGCCCGGCGACTTCTCCAACTCGAGCACGACCGCGTCGGGACGGAAGTCCGTCCTGGACCTGCGCTGGGGGTGGTCGAGCCGCGAGAAGCCCTCGTTCAGCCGGGGCTGGACCAGCGGCGAGCGCCGCAGGAAGTCCTCGAGGGTGCCCTCGACGACGTCTGCGTAGGGCTGGTCCTGAAAGCCGTCCAGCCCTTCGAGCCGATAGAAGACGTCATTGACGTACCACTGGTCGCCGTACCAGACGACGAGGAGGTGGCCGGCCATCGACATGGGCTCGAAGAGGGTGGAGAAGTAGGGGCGGCTCTCGCGCTCGTCGTGCCGGAGGTAGGCGTCGAGGCCTCGTGGTAGCAGCTCCCGGAGCGCGTCGCCACCCGCTGCCTGCGCCTGAAAGTAGGCGCCCAGCGTCGTCGCGGGCTTCTCCTCGCCGAAGTAGGGGAGGAAGACGAGCGGGGCCGCCGCCGGGTCGAATCCCGGGGGCGGGATGAGTTCGCACCGCTGGACGAACGGCCGGTGGTCCGCTGCCCCCATGTAGTGACGTGCCCCGGTGAGCGGGTCGACGTCGACGTCCTTCCACGCGTCGGGGTTGCCGCGGTCCACCTCGCGGTACTGCTCGAAGCGCCAGGTCCGGATGTCCTTCATGGGCGTCGCCTTTTGTCTCAGAGCTGCGCGCCGAGCAGATTCACCCGGCGCTTGCGGCTCGCGTCGGCGAACACCTCCACCGGCCAGCCGCTGCCCTCGCTCTCTCCGTTGGTGTACTTCCAGTACAGCACCAGATGGCCGGGCTTGATGCCCCCGGCCGCGAAGCGCGGCACGGTGATGGGCGCGGGCGCGCCCGTCACCGTGCTCTCACCGACCTTCTTGCAGGCCTTGCGGTACTCCACGTTGCCGCCGTGGGTGACGTACCAGATTTGCTTCGTGTCCACGCACTCGAACCGCGGCTCCTTGCGCGTCTGCTTCTTGAAGGTGAGCTGCACGCGGTCTCCCTTGGGACTCACCTTCGCCACGACGCCGCTGGAAAGCTGGGTGGGGTCCATGGGCGTGTCCTCCGCGTTCACGCCCATCCCCAGGCTCGGCAGCCGCGCGGCGGGGCGCGCCAGGTCCTGGAGGACGCTCGTGCCGTGGCTCTCGTTGGCGCCGTCGACCATGCCCTGCACCGAGGCGGTGATGGGGCCGCGCTGCACCAGGGTCCGCCGCAGGTAGTACTCGAAGACGCGCTCCATCACAGGCGCCTGCTCGTCGTTGAGGCCACACAGCGTGAGGCCATACGCGAGCACGGAGCCCAGGTAGCCCTCCATCGTCACCTCTCGCGCGGAGGTGGAGGGGTGGGCCTTGGCGTAGTCGCGCGCCCAGGCCTGGAAGCTCGGGAACAACTGGTTGGCGCAGCCGGTCATCCCGCCGGGCGTGCTCGTCCGCTTCTGCTCCAGGGCCAGCACGGACTCGAAGACGGCCTTGTTCGCGGAGGACTCCTTCTCCCACCGCGCACGCGCCTTCGCGGGCCCCGTGAAGAACATGGCGGCCACCGCCTTGTCCGTCTTCGAGGCGTCCTCGATGACGCGCTGGTTCGCCGCGAACTCCGCCAGGGCGCCGCGGAAGGTTTGCACCGCGCGCACCGCCGCCTCCTCGGGCAGGTCCATGGCCGCGAGCTGGCGCCGGAACGCCGCGTCGTCCAGGGTGACGGCGGACGCGTTGACCCAGTTGCGGTAGTAGCGCAGGTCCTTTCTCGCGGACTCGCTCAGGGAGCGGAAGTTCGTCAGCTGCGACTTGACGAAGACGGCCTTCGCGAGCTCGCTGTCGAAGCCCCCCGCGTAGTCGACGACCCAGAACGCGGGCTCCTCGGTGCCATGCTGCGAGCCGAGCACCGAGCGGTTCTCCCGCGTGTTCCAGTCGCCGCAGCCCACGCCGATGCGCTCGAGCGAGCGGATGAGGCGCAGGTTCTCCGGGCCGGTGGTGAGGGGCGCCAGCTTCTGGCAGGCGGGGTTTTCCTTCATGTCGGGCGCCTTGTAGCGCCCGCCCTGGCCATACGTGCTCGCGGCCAGCTTCATCATCCGCGCGTTGTCGGCGAGCGTGAGTCCGTACTGGTTGCTCAGGCTCTGCCGCACCGCTTGCACCCAGGCGCGGCGCCCCTCGTCGTCGGGGCTCTCACAGCTGTAGAGCACCAGGTCGCGCATCTCCACCAGCGTCATCCCGTCGAAGTACTCCGCCGCCAGCTTGAGGGCGGTGGGATGCGAGGTGAGCTTCGCCGTCACGCCTTCACACCAATCCGGCGCGCCCGCCGGCACGACCTCCGCTGGGGGGATGGCGTCGACCTTCGGCGCCGGACTGGCCGCGAGCGAGGTGCCGAAGCCGAGGGAGAGGAACGCCGAGAGGAGAATGTTGGCCTGTTTCATGAGGGTGGGAGTTCCTGATGGATGGAGTCGTGCGTCCTCGGCGGACCGCGAGTGCATGGGGGCCGTCCGGGCTCACCGAGGATGGAGTTGCCCCTCCGTCAAGTCTCGGCGCCTCGTTGGAGACCGTTTGGGGTGGGTGCGCCGCGACCTAGCTTGTGAACGGACCCCCAAACTCGGACTGTGTCAGAAGACTCGTACTCCAAGGGCTCCGAAGTCCGCAACCCCTGGCTCGCTCCTGCGTCAATGCTCCAGGGTGGCGGAGGGGGGGGCGGTTTTAACCGGAGGTGGGCATCTGCCTGTGGCACGCCAGGCGGTATCGGGTGGCGTACCCGGGGCGTGTCGTGGGCCACGCGTGCATGGATGCGGCGGATGTGTGTGCCGGCTGTCCCTGGGTTGCCGGCGTTTCGCGCGCCTCGATGCTCCGTCGAATGTGCTCTGCGGGCACCCATGCGTCCGCAGCCGGGGTTGGGGCGCCTCGGGAAATGGCCTGACGCAGCTTCGCCAGGATGACGTCTCATGCCCACCTCCGTGGAGACGCAGGCGCCCACGCGCACGGCAATCGAGCCCCAGAGTAGGCTGGTCGAACAATGAGCCCTTCTCCACGACAGTGTCGTGTTTGCAGTTCACGGAAGTTCTGGCGCGTCGACCCCGTGATGCTGCCGAACTTCGAATCGAGCAACGTCGTTTATGCCATGCCCGCCCTGTGTCGCTCGGCGACCGGCTCCGTGGACGAGCACGGGAGGGGCGCGAAGATGGAGGTAGGTCACTTCACCGCTTGGATATGCGCCGAGTGCGGGCTGACCGACTGGTTCGCCGTTGGCGTTCAGGAAGCGTTGGCCAGGCTCGCCAGCGTGCCGAACTCGGGGGTGAGCCTCATCGAGCACGAGCAGAGCCCTCGCTGATACCCGCGTTGCCCGTCCACTGGTTGGTGCGGCCCGCGCAACACGAAGAGGGCCGCGGGTTCGCAGGGCTCACCTCTCTCCGTTCGCGGACCTTCGAGGGGCACGCGCCACCGTAAGCCCCCTGGTGAGGGCGCTCATGCCAGGCCGTCATCTGCGGAGGACGCTCGGAGGTTGAGGGCTCTCGCAGCTCCGCATCGAAGAAGCGCGTCGACGCAAGCCCCGTGAGGACCTGTCGGTGCGTACCGCCTACCCTCCTTGCGGCCTTCCCGTGCGCAGGCTGGGGTGCCCGGCTTCTAGGCAGGGAGGAGCGGTGAACGCCCCAGCGCATGCTTCCCGTCGCTCAGGTAGGTTGAATTCGAACAGAGGCAGTGCGCCGGGCGGGCAGCCCCGCCAGCGCAGTGGACTGGAGTCTTCCATGAAATTCCTCGGCGAATTGGATGAGGCCTCGCTCGGACGGACGCAGCGATGCAACCGCCGTCTCACGGACCCGAACCGGCTTCAGGCCATTCGGGACACAGGCCTGATGGACACGCCGCAGGAGGAGGCTTTTGACCGCCTCGCGCGCCTGGCGGCACAGCTCCTCAACGTACCGCTGACCATCATGTCCCTGGTGGATGCGGAGCGGCAGTTCTTCAAGGCGGACTTCGGTCTGCCATCGCCCTTCCGGGAGACTCGGACACTGCCCATCGATGCGTCGCTGTGCCGCTATACGCTCGAGGCAGAGCCCATCATCTCCTCGAACGCGCCCGCGGACCCGTTTCTGAAGCTCCATCCATCCACCGGACCCTGGGGCATTGTCGCCCTCATCGTGCTCCCGCTGATAAACCCGGACGGGCACGTGCTGGGGACCTTTTGTTGTATCCAGCCCACGGTGCGCGAATGGACCGCACAGGACCATCTGGTGATGAGGGAGCTCACGGCCTCCATCATGACGGAGATCAACCTCCGCGAGCAGGTGCGGAAGCTGAAGGCGGAGCAGAATCTCCGGGACACGTTCGTCGCGGCGCTCACCCATGACCTCCGCACGCCCCTGACTGCGTCGAAGCTGGGCGTGCAACTGCTGGGCAGGCGCCACGCTGACTTGCCGAGCGTCCAGACGTCCGTGGCCCGAGTGACGGCGAGCCTGGACCGGGCGGAGCGGTTGATTCAGAACCTCTTGGATGCCAGTCGCATCCAGGCCGGGAAGCATGTGGCGCTGGAGGTGAGGGAGTGCGAGCTGCAGGCAGTCGTAGCGCAGACACTGGACGAACTCTCATCGGTTTATCCGGCACGCTTCATTCTGAAGGCGGAAGGCGAGTTCACGATGCATGCGGATCCGCTCGGGCTGCGCCGCATCGTGGAGAACCTGGCCTCCAACGCGGCGAAGTACGGCGCTCCGGGCACTCCAATTGAAGTGCGGTTGGACCGTAACGGGAACGAGGTGGTGCTCCAGGTGCGTAACCAGGGCCTGCCCATCGCCGCGGACGAACTGTCGACCATTTTCGAGCCGTTCCACCGTACGCGGTCCGCAGCGGAGAGCGCCCAGAAGGGATGGGGGCTTGGGCTGTCCCTGGTGAGAGGGTTGGCCGAGGCGCACGGCGGGAGGGCCACCGTGACCAGCTGCGCCGAGGAGGGGACCTGCTTCACTATCGCCCTCCCTCTCAATGCGGCTTCGCAGGAGCGGCTCTCAGTCTAGGGGGATGAACTCCGTGTGGGTGCTGGGTCGTCTGGGGCAGGGAATGAGGGGCCGAGCCGACGACGTCCTCTCGCGCGACTTGCTCTCTCTCAGTGACGCAGTGTCCAACAGGGTTTGATGCAACCATGACGCAGCGACCCGGGGCTGGGGCGGCACCGGTGGCTCAAGAAGCTCTGGGGCAGAGGCTCCGTTCCCTCGAAATGGGGGAGACCAGGCGACGACGCGCTGACCGCAGGGCTCCTCCTCGCCGTCATCAACGGTTGCTTTTCAGGCAATACGCTCTCTTCGCGTAAGGAATCCTTAAGATTCTCCGGCGATAACCTGGGTCGCCATCCGGTCAGCGCCGGATGGTCCTAGGGGCGGTACTCCTACCGCCCCTGGCTCCAGATTCCCGGAGGAATCCCGGATGAAGAGTGACTCCCCTCAGGACCTTTCACCCAAGGTCATCACGCGCCGGAGCATCCTGCGCGGCATTGGCCTGTCGCTGGCTGCGGTTCCCGTGGCGAAGCTGCTCGTCGCTTGCGGTAGTGACGGCGATATGGCTGGCGGCAACACGGATGCGGGTACGGACGCGGGCGTGGTGGACCCCGGCTTCTGGGCCACCGGCGGCACCGCGGCGATGACCGCGGCAGCCAGTTACCCGAACCCGTTCAGCGCTGGCACCGGAACGGCGTGCACTCTCACCTGCGAGTCCATCCTGGGGCCGTGCTACGCCCAGACGGTGGAGCGCAAGGACATCAGTGAGGGACACGACGGCCTGCCGGTGCGGCTGGCCTTCCGCATCCTTCGCGAGGACTGCACCCCCGTTGAAGGCGCGACCCTGGATGTCTGGCACGCCGGCCCCGAAGGACTCTACTCCGGCGACGACGCCGCCGACTCCTGCACCTTCGGGGATGCGGAAGCCCGTTCGGCGCGGTGGTTCCGCGGCGTGCAGACGACGGACGCCGACGGGCGTGTCGACTTCGACACCTGCTTCCCCGGTTGGTACAGCGGCCGGACCATCCACATCCACTTCACGGTCCGGCTCAATGGGCAGGAGTACGTGACGTCCCAGCTCTTCTTCGACGACGCCCTCAACGACGACATCATCAACACCCAGCCGCTCTACGACGAGCGTGGTGCTCGCGATACGACCAACTCCAACGACACCGTGGTGTCCGCAGACAGTGTCGGCGACTACCTCTTCACCACGCAGCGGATGGCGGACGGTGCGATGCTTGCCTCCAAGACGCTCATCATTCGCTCGGCGCTCACTCAAGAGCAATGCTCCATCCCAGGGGGCAGTGGCGGCCCAGGTGGCCCCGGTGGTCCGGGTGGAGATGGCGGGATGGGACCTCCGCCAGGTGGCGATGGTGGGATGGGGCCGCCGCGAGGAGATGGCGGGATGGGGCCGCCGCCAGGGGGGGACGCAGGAACGCCTTGATTTGGCCGGGCGTTGAAGCGTCAGTCGCAGCCTCTGCGGCCTACTGCCCAATGAACGTCTCATTCGAAGTGGACGCAACGGGGTGTAGGCCTCAGAGGGGGCACGTCGAGCTCGCCCTGCTCATCGGCCAGGCACACGCGTCATCGCACGCCACCGGGCGGGAGGTCGCGCAATGCCCTCCTGTTCGGATGGCGCTCGGAGAATGAGGGCTCGCCGCTCCGAATCGAAGAAGAGCGTCGACGCAAGCTCCGTGAGGCCCCCTCCTGGCTGGGATGACGCCGCCTCGGCAGTCAGGCCGAGTTGATGACATCCACGCTCACCTCGCCCGTAATGACGCGCGGGATGACCGTTTCCGTCGAGCCAGGCAGGGCGGTTCTGTTCAGGGGTACGGTGCCGCCTCGAACCCTTGGCGCTCAAGCCATGCAGCGTCGAAGCTCTCGCCAGGCTCGGGTCCCACGATACAGGTGACATCGTAACGAGCGTCGCCGACGATGACGCTCTGGACGTTGACCATCTCGTAGACATCGAGCCGAATCCCGAGGCCAACGAAGGGCGGGATGGGAAGGTTGAAGTCCCGCACCCACGTGCCGTCTTTCGTCACCGCGACGAGCTTGGTGCGAAGGTAACAGGATGTCGAATCTCGGGTAGCCATAGTCGATGACGATAGCGCTTGCCTGGAGGGCATGAATAGAAAAACGGAGCCACGGTCTCCGTCGACTGTGTCGCCCTGGCTTCTTGAAACGGTAGGCCGGTTGCAATCACGCCCCGAGCTTTGGCGGCAGCGGGTTCATCTGGACCTGGCTGGGCGCAAAATGTCCGGGGAGTTGCCATTCTGGCCTGCGGACTCCCACTGGATGGAGTCGCCAGGGGGCCTGCGCCCCAGGAAGGCACAGCACCTCGGGCTTCACGCCTGCCTGCGTGGCCCCAGGGCCTTCAGAGCGGGACGACCGCGAAGCGCGAGCCGGGATTGAGCCGCTCAAGCTCCGCGCGGCGGGCCTCGGCGGCGTCGGAATCTTCGAACGCGTCGTTCTGCCAGGCGGCCTTGGTGGGCGCCATGCGGCTGATAGAACCGTCCTTGTTCACCGACTTCACCATGAAGCGCTTGGTGGCCTTGGCCTGGTTCGCGCGCATGGTGGTGTAGGCTCGAAAGGCGGTGGTGCTTTTAATCTTCATCGACGTCCTCGCGTTCTGCGGGGGCGTGGTTGCCCGTCGCGAAAGACATACACGCTCTTACTTTCAGATGAAGCAAGTCCGTCTGGCCTGGAGGTCGAGCGCACTGGAGACGTGCGAGAAACTCGCGAGAATACGCGGGGTTTCACACGGGCATTGGCGCGGCTGGCCCCGGCCTCGGTAAGTACGTTAGGCACTCGGCCGAGGGGGCGGGCGCAATAGGGGCACGTCATCCGCTGGAATCAGCGCACCTCCCTGGAGGAACCGCCTTGGAGCAGTGCGCTTCGAGGGCCCATTCCTTGAGCGGGACGCTCTTCCAGGCAGCGGAATCAGGCGTCGAGGTAGCCAGTGGGTGGCAAGAGGGCTGCCGGAAGCGTCGAGTAGAGTAAACCTGTTGGGTTACATTTGTGGGTGCAAGCGTAACTCCTCGCCGGAGCCCGTCGTGACAAGTGAGGCATGAAGTGAGGAGGTTGGTGCTCCCCGGTAGAGGAGGGAGTGAATGGACTTGGAGCAGATGAGGGAGACGTTGCGAGCGCAGGCGAAGGC
>NZ_JAYESI010000057.1:0-19621 GCF_041903675.1 Corallococcus sp. RDP092CA
CCCCCGCGCGGGTTTCTGGGGCGGCAGCAGTCCGGCCAACCGCTCCCATTGCGCGTCTGTCAGTTCTCCTCGGCTCATGCCCTTCTAACACCCGGCTGCGCTCGATTTATTTGCGGACACGCCCTAGCCACCCGCCGCCACCGCTTCCTGGAGCGAGGCGCGCTCCACCTCCTCCAGGAAGCTCCCCAGCGCGACGTTGACCGCCTGGGGCTGCTCCAGGATGCACATGTGCCCGCCGCGGGGCAGCCGCTGGAGCCGCGCGCCCCCGATGCGCTGGTGCAGCCGCTCCGCCACCTCCGGCACCGTCACCACGTCCTCCTCCCCCACCAGCACCAGCGTGGGCGTCTGGATGCGGTGCAGCTCCCCCTCCACGCTGCGCCGGTGGATGACTCCCTGCATCGCGCGCCACACCGCGCGCGGGTTCTCCGTGAGCTGCCGGCGCAGCGACGCCCGCTCCTCGGCCCGCTCCGGATCCCGCATGAACGTGCGCCCGAAGTAGAGCGACATGATCCGGTCCACCACCGGCCGCAGGCCCAGCCAGTGCGTGAGCGTCGTCAGCAGCCGGTAGCGCGCCAGCGTCAGCGGCAGCTCCGCCGCGGCGGAGGAGTCCAGCAGCGCCAGCGAGCGCAGCAGCTCCGGGTGCCGCGCGGCCACCCGCAGGCCCACGAAGCCCCCCATGGACTGCCCCACGAAGTGGCACGGCGCCAGCCCCAGCGCCTGGATGACCGCCACCGCGTCCTCGTACACCGTGCGCAGGTCGATGACCGAGTCGCCAGGCGGGGGCTCGCTCAGCCCCTGGCCCCGGTGGTCATACGCGATGCAGCGATAGTGGCCCTGGAGGGCCTCCACCTGCCTGTGGAACAGCCGGGAGTCCCAGAGCAACCCGTGGCTGAAGAGCACCGGCTCCCCGCTGCCTCCGGTGTCCTCGTAGTACAATCGCGCGCCACGGATGGACAGGTAGGGCATCTGCTTTTCCCCCGGCTCGAACCCCTTTAGGTCCTTGCCCGGAACCCACCCTCCTTCCGGGTTGATTCCAGATGCCTGGCCGCCCGGTTTGACAGAGGACCGAAGCGCCTGCCAAACAAGGACCCCATGGACCCCACCGCCTGGCAGCTCTGGCTGATCGCCGCGATCGTCCTGGGGGTGCTGGAGATCAAGCTCTCCGGCTTCGTGACGCTCTGGTTCGCCGTGGGCGCGCTGATGGCCTCCCTGATGGCCGGCGTGGGCCTGGGCTTCAACAGCCAGCTCTTCGTCTTCACCGTGGTGTCCGCCGCCCTCTTCGGCGCGTCCCGCACCATCTTCAAGCACGTTTTCATGCGGGACGCCGTGCATTTGAAGACCGGCGTGGAGGCCATGCTGGGCCAGGAGGCCGTGGTGACCGAAGCGCTGGGGGACGGGAGCGGGGGCACCGTGCGCATCAACGGCGAGCTGTGGATGGCGCGCTCCCTGTCCGGGCCCCTGCCCGAGGGCGAGCGCGTCACCGTGGAGCAGATCGAAGGTCTCAAATTGTGGGTGCGACGCCCGTCTGCGTCCCCCGAAGTCGCGCTGCACTCGGCGCGTCAGAAGAAGAAGGAGAACGCAGGATGGGACTGACCATTGTTCTGCTCGTCGCGGCCGCGGCCGTCGTGTTCGGGCTCGTCACCGGTGTGCGCATCGTTCCCCAGGCCAAGGTGATGGTCGTGGAGCGGCTGGGGAAGTTCCACCACGTGGCCTCCAGCGGCCTCAACATCCTCATCCCCTTCATGGACAGCCCCCGCGCCATGGAGATGCGCGCCGGCAACCGCTTCACGCGCAACACCCTGGTGGACCTGCGCGAGCAGGTCATGGGCTTCGAGACCGTGCAGGTCATCACCCATGACAACGTCAACATGGAGGTGGGCTCGGTCATCTACTACCAGATCATCGACCCCAGCCGGGCGCTCTACCAGGTGGAGAACCTGGCGCTCGCCATCGAGCAGCTCACCATGACGAACCTGCGCAACGTCATGGGCGGCCTCACGCTGGATCAGACGCTCACCAGCCGCGAGACGGTCAACTCCAAGCTGCGCAACGTGCTGGACGAGGCCACGGAGAAGTGGGGCGTGAAGGTGACGCGCGTGGAGCTGCGCGAAATCGAGCCGCCCCAGGCCATCAAGTCCGCCATGGCCAAGCAGATGACCGCCGAGCGCGAGCGCCGCGCGGAGGTCACCAAGGCGGAGGGCGACAAGGCCGCCGCCATCCTCCAGGCGGAGGGCGAGAAGATCTCCCGCATCCTGCGCGCGGAGGCCGAGCGCGACGCGGAGATCGCCCGCGCGGAGGGCCACAAGCGCGCCGTGATGCTGGAGGCCGAGGGCAAGGCCGAGGCCACCCGCCTCACCTTCGAGGCCATCCACACCGGCCGGGCCACGCCGGAGGTGCTGGCGCTGCGCTACCTGGAGACGCTCCAGGAGCTGGGCAAGGGCGACAACAAGATGTTCGTCCCCTACGAGGCCACCGCCGCGCTGGGCACCATCGCCACGCTGAAGGAGGTCTTCGCCAAGGACGACGCCCCGGCCGCCGCGCCGGACGCCGCCAGGGCCCGGCCGCCCGCCCCGTCGGCCGCCACGCTGAGCGCCCAGGCCCTGGCCCGCAACGCGGCCGCCGGCGCCACCCTCCCGGCCACGCGCCGGGTGCAGCCGCCGCCGTCGGAGGAGTAGCCCCCTCCCCGCGGGAATCGCGGTCAGGGCACCGGCGTTCTCCCGTCGGTGCCCGCGCCACGGCACGCGCCCGGCCTTGTCATCCGCCCGGGCCCTGCCGCATGCTCCACCTGAAGCACCGGCTGTCCACGCGGGGAGATGTCAGAGGTCTCCCCCTGAACGAGGTCCGCAGACCCTTGAAGCTGCACGCCTGAAACCCCGGTCCCTGGCTGTCCCCCGCCGCCGCGCGCCCCGCTGGGCGTGCGCGCTGGCTTCCGGTTTCAGGAGTCGCTTCACATGCCCTCGTCCCCTTCCTCCGTGCGCGCGCACCGCGTGTGCTTTTCGTTCACCGACGCCGTCCCCGTCCTCACGGACGTGGAGTTCCACCTCGCCCCGGGCTGGACGGGCCTCGTCGGCCCCAACGGCGCCGGCAAGTCCACCCTGCTGCGCCTGCTGTCCGGGGAGCTGAAGCCCACGTCCGGGCAGCTCCAGTCCGAGCCGGACTCGCCGCTCGTGTGCCTGTGTCCGCAGGGCGTGGAGGCGCTCACGCCCGACATCACCGCCTTCGCGGAGGCCTGGGACGCGCTGGCGCGCAGGCTCCAGGGCCAGCTGGGCCTGGACGTCACCGCGCTGGAGCGCTGGCCCACGCTGTCCCCGGGCGAGCGCAAGCGCTGGCAGGTGGGCGCGGCGCTCGCCCGCGAGCCGGACGTGCTGCTCCTGGATGAGCCCACCAACCACCTGGACGCGGAGGCGCGCGCGTGGCTGGTGGCCGCGCTGCGCCGCTTCCGGGGCGTGGGCGTCGTCGTGTCCCACGACCGCGAGCTGCTGGAGACGCTCACCCAGGCCACGCTGCGCGTGCACGGCGGCGAGGCGCACCTGTACCCGGGCGCCTACTCCGCCGCGAAGGGCCACTGGGAGGCGGAGCGCGAGGCGGAGGTCTCATCGCACCAACAGGCCAAGGCGGAGCGGGACCGGGCCGCGCAGCTGCTGGACCGGGCCCGGCGCGAGCACCAGGGCGCCGCCCTGTCGCGCAACACCTCGCGGCGGATGCGCAACAAGAACGACAGCGACGCGCGCTCCATCATGGCCTCCACGCTGGCAAGCTGGGCGGAGTCCCGCCTGGGCCACCAGGTCACCGTGAAGCGCCGCGAGTTGGAGCGCGCCGAGGCCGCCGTGGGCACCTTCACCGTGGACAAGACGGTGGGCCGCTCCGTGTTCGTGGGCTACGTGCGCTCCCCCAACCCGTGGCTCTTCACCTTCGACACGCCGGGCCTGAAGGCCGGCGACGTGGAGGTGCTGGGCCCCACGCGCCTGGACGTGGACCGCGAGGCGCGCATCCGCATCGAAGGGCCCAACGGCGCCGGCAAGACGACGCTCCTCAAGGCCCTGCTGGAGCAGGCGCGCGTGCCCCGCGACAAGCTCCTGTACCTGCCCCAGGACCTGGGCGAGGAGGAGACGCGCGCCATGCTCGACGCGGTGCGCGAGCTGCCCCCGGAGGAGCGCGGCCGGGTGATGTCCCTGGTGGCCGCGCTGGGCGTGGACCCGCATCGGCTGCTCGCGTCCGGACAGCCGTCGCCCGGCGAGGCGCGCAAGCTGGCCATCGCGCGCGGCCTGGGCCAGCACGCCTGGGCCCTGGTGCTGGACGAACCCACCAACCACCTGGACCTGCCGTCCATCGAGCGGCTGGAGGCGGCGCTGCACGACTACCCTGGCGCCCTGCTGCTCGTCACCCACGACGCCCCCTTCGCCCGCGCCTGCACCACCACGCGCTGGCTCGTCGCGAACGGACGCGTGGAGGTGGCGTGAGCCGTCGGACGGCCAGGGTGGAGTAAAGACAGACCCCTTCATGAAAAAGCCGAAACATGCTTTCTCCCGTGGGGCCGGTGTACGCGGGCCAGTGCGTCACCCGGTCGCTGAGCATCTACGTCACCCCGCCCGCCAACTTCAAGGGCAACAACACCTACTACCTGGGGGCCAGCGTCGACACGTCCCAGGCGGTGCAGGAGTCGAACGAGTCCAACAACGGCTTCGTCCGCGGCCTGATGGGCGTGGGCAACCGGCCGGACCTGGTCGTCACGCGGGTGGACGCGCCGGCGAGCCTGGCGCCGGGCCAGTCCTTCAGCGCCACCGCGACGGTGTGCAACACGAGCACGGGGCCCAGCTCCAACGCCGCCGTGCAGCTGTACCTGTCCACGGTGAATGGCCTGACGCTGCCATCCGGCCCCCCCCCGCCACGCAGTCGATGATCGGCGGCACGACCATCGGCAGCCTGTCCGCGGGTCAGTGCCGAGAGGTGCCCCTCACCGGCAGCGCCCAGCCGCCGCCCGCTCCGGTCCAGCCGGGCGCGCCCCTGTACCTGGGCGCCATCGCGGATGCGCAGGCGGGCGTCGTGGAGCTGCGCGAGGACAACAACACCCGCGTGACGTCACGGCTCGTCCTGGGCGACGGCCCGGACCTGGTGGTGCGCTCGGTGACAGCGCCCGCGAACCTGCCGCCGTACAGCGCCTTCAGCGCGCAGGTGAAGGTCTGCAACGAGGGCAACCTGCCCCTGTACGGCTCCGCGCCGGTGGACCTGCTCATCTCCACGGAGAAGTCCCTCTACGTGCCCGGTCAGGGCCAGCCGCCGTACACCCAGGTGCAGATGCCCGTGGGCAACGTCATGGTGTCCGCGCTGGCGGCGGGCCAGTGCACCACGCTGCCGGTGCAGGGCTCCGTCCTCCGTCCCCCCGCGGCCACGCCCGGGCAGTCCCTCTACCTGGGCGCCCTCGTCGACGCGCAGGGCGCGATGCCGGACCTGCTCCGGGACAACAACGCGCGGACGATGGCCACGCCCATCGGACAGGCGCAGTAAGGGTTTCCCACCCGGAAATCCCTATCGGCTGAGCTGGCGTCGCCGGCCGGGGCTGCCCCGGCCGGTGATTGTCTTTTCAGGCCAGGGAATCGTCCTGTCGGGTTTGAATTTCATCGGCTCCGCGACGTTGAGGGATTCCCTTGGATGTCCCCGCGACGTTGAACCGGGCCCGGCGGCCAGCGCGCGTGGGGATGTCGAATCCCTACCCTCATCAGGAGAAGCACATGCCACGGCTCACGCCGTCATGGAGACACGCGTGCCTGCTCATCGCCGGCACCCTCGTCATCACCGGCTGCGGAAGTGAAGGCGCGTCGTCCGACGCGCCGCCCGTACGCAGTCAAAGCCATTCATTGGACCACGGCGCGGACCTGGTCATCACCGAGCTGCGCGCCCCCGACAGCGTGCTCGACGGGGCCGCCTTCACCGCCACCGTGAAGGTCTGCAACCAGGGCTCCGCGGCCGCGCTCCCCCAGGGCGGCGGCACGCTCCTCCTGGTGTACCTGTCCACGACCCCCACCCAGGAGGTGCCCGCCCCCAACGCGCCGCCCCCCACCCAGCAGCTCACCGTGGGCGAGGTGGACGTGGGGCCGCTGGAGGCCCACCAGTGCGTCACGCGGGCCGTGACCGGCGACGCGCTGCCGCCCCCGGGGCAGCCCGGCACCGCCTTCTATCTGGGCGCCAGCATCGACACCCAGCAGCAGGTGCAGGAGCTGGATGAGACCAACAACGGCTTCGTCCGCGGGCTGATGGGCGTGGGCCTCGGCCCGGACCTCGTGGTCTCCGAGGTGCGCACGCCCGCGAGCGCCCAGCCAGGAAGGGGCTTCCTCGCCGACGTGCGCGTCTGCAACGCGGGCACGGACACCGCGCCCGCCTCCGAGGCGGAGCTCCATGTCTCCACGCTGGACACCCTGAGCCTCCCCACGCCGGGCTCGCAGGCGCCGACCCAGGTGCCGGTGGGCACCGTCCCCGTGCCGCCGCTGGAGGCGGGCCGCTGCCTCACGGTCCGGACGCAGGCGTTCGCCCAGCTTCCCCCGGCGGCCACCCAGCCCGAGCAGCCGCTGTACGTGGGCGCCATCGTCGACCCGTGGCAGCAGCACGCCGAGCTGCGCGAGGACAACAACACGCGCGTCGCGGGCCGGCTGGGCGTGGGGCACCAGGCCGACCTGGTGGTCACCGACGTGACAGGGCCCGCGAACCTCGCGCCGGGGATGCCGTTCTCCGGCTCGGTGACGGTGTGCAACGTGGGCACGGACCCGGCCATGGACGTGCGCGCGGACGTGCTGCTGTCCACGGAGGCCTCGCTGGCCGCCTCGCAGGTCCCCGGCTCCCCGACGGAGTCCTTCGTCGGCCAGGCGCAGGCGCCGGGGCTGGATGCCGGACGGTGCGTCACGCTGCCGGTGTCCGGCGTCTCGTACCCGCCCCCGGCCTTCCAGCCGGGCGCGCCGCTGTACCTGGGCGCGCGCGTGGACGGGATGCAGTCCGTCCCGGAGCTGCGCGACGACAACAACACCCTCACGCAGGGGATCGTGGGCGTGGGCGATGGCCCCGACCTGGTGGTGCGGTCGCTGAAGGGCCCCGCCAACCTCCCGGATTCCTATTCGTTCCCCGTCGAGGCGCAGGTCTGCAACGTGGGCACGGGCACGCTGTACGGCTCCGCCCGCCTGGAGCTGGTCCTCTCCACGGAGGCCACGGTGACGCTCCCGCCGGGGTCCGGGCCCTCCCCCCTCCAGGCCCAGGCTCCGGTGGGCGGGGCGGACGTCTTCTCCCTCTCCGCCGGTCAGTGCCAGACGGTGCCGGTGAACGCCTACCGCAACCTGCCCATGGAGGCGCAGCCGGGTCAGCCCCTGTACCTGGGCGCGGCCATCGACACGCTCCAGGGCGTCCAGGAGCTGAACGAGGACAACAACACGTTCATCCAGGGGCTGGTGGGCACCGGACCGGAAGCGGACCTGGTGATCACCGACGTGAAGGCGCCCGCGAACCTCGCTGACGGCCAGTCCTTCACCGCGACCTATACGGTCTGCAACCGGGGCGCCTCCCCCGCGTATGGCTACGGGGTCTCGCTGTTCCTCTCCACGGAGACGGAGCCGCCCGTGTCCCGGCCGCCGCCCGCGCCGCCCGTGTTCACGGAGCCCTCGCGGGCCTACGCCTTCCTGGGCCGCGCCCAGCCCTCCGCGACGCTGGCGCCCGGGCAGTGCACGACCCAGCGCTCCACGTTCAACGCCATGCGTCCCCCTGACGCGATGCCCTCGCCGTTCGAGCGGCCCCTGAACCTGAGCGCGGTCGTGGACCTCCAGGGGGCCGAGCCGCGCACGGACAACAACGGCTTCGCCGCGGGCATCGTCGGCCTGGGCAGCGGGCCGGACCTCGTCGTCGCCGAGCTCCAGGGGCCCGCCAGCGTGCGGCCCGGGGATGCCTTCACCAGCACCGTGAAGGTCTGCAACGTGGGCACCGGGCCGCTGAGCGGCTCCTCGCGCGTGGCGGTCTACGTGAGCGTGGACGCCCCCCTGCCGGCGCCGGGCCCGCTGGCGTCCCCGCCCCAGCCGATGGGCGGCCAGCTGCTCGTGGGTGACGCCACCGTGCCGCCGCTGGGCGCGGGCGCCTGCACCACGCGGCAGATCCTCGGAACGGCGGGTTCACCGCCCCACGCGATTCCGTTCCGCCCGCTGTCCCTGGGCGCCGTCGTCAATCCGGAGGCGATGACGCAGGAGCTGCGCTGGGACAACAACACCCGCGTGGCGGGCCCCCTGAGCGTGGGCAACGGGCCGGACCTGGTGGTCACCGAGGTGGAGGCCCCCGCCACCGTCGCGCCGTGGGAGCCGTTCGCCGCCACCGTGCGCGTCTGCAACGTGGGCACCGACGCCGTGAGCTCCACCGAGGTGGCGCTCGTCGTGTCCGCGGAGGAGACCTGGGCCCTGCCTCCGCCGGGCACGCCGACGCCGTTCCCCAACCCCAGCCAGTTCGTGGCGGGGTTCCTGAACGTCGCGCCGCTCCAGGCCGGGCAGTGCGTGAGCGCCATGGGGATGGTGTCCGCGGCCCAGCCCTCGGGCGCCGCGCCGGGGCAGCCGCTGTACCTGAGCGCCGCCGTGGATCCGCTCCAGGGCCGGGCGGAGCTGCGCGAGGACAACAACGTCTTCGCGCGGGGGCGCCTGGGCGTGGGGACGGAGCCCGACCTGGTCATCACCGCGGTGACGCCGCCCGCCAGCATCCGGGAGGGCCAGTCCTTCACCACCACCGTCACCGTCTGCAACCTCGGCGCCCAGTCCACGTCGGGCGGCCCGCAGGTGACGCTGCACCTGCTGACCTCCCCCGAGCTGTCCCTGCCGACGCAGGGCGCGCCCCCGCCGCCTCCCGGTGAGCTCCTGGGCGAGGCCCTCATCCCTCCGCTGGGAGCGCACACCTGCCTCACCACGCCGGTGACCGGCGATCTCTACGGGAGCACGGGGCCGGAGCCGCGCACGTACTACGTGGGGGCCACCGTGGACCGGAGCTGGGGCATCCCGGAGGTGCGCGAGGACAACAACACCTTCGTCGGGCCGCGCGTCGGCGTGGGGTCCGCGCCGGACCTCGTCATCACCGCGATGGGCGGGCCGGCGAACATCGAGCCCCAGGGGCAGGCGCAGGTCCCCGTCACCGTCTGCAACCAGGGCACGCAGCCCTCCTACGCCCAGAGGGTGGAGTTCTTCCTCTCCACGTCGTCCACGCCGCCGGAGCTGACCTTCTCCGGAGGCTTCCCGGATCCGGCCTCCGGCATGTCCCCGGCGGGCATCGTGGAGCTCCCGCCCCTGCCCGAGAACGCCTGCATCACGCGGGAAGGCACCCTCCAGGCCCAGCCGCCCGTGATGGAGCCGGAGGCGCCCCTCTTCCTGGGCGCCTTCGTGCGCGCCTGGAGCCCCAACGACGAGCTGCGCACGGACAACAACACCTTCGTGCGGGGCCGCATCGGCGTGGGGAACGCGCCGGACCTGGTCGTCACGGAGGTCACCGCGCCGTTCGCCGTGCGTGGGGGCGAGCTGTTCACCACCACCGTGACGGTCTGCAACCAGGGCACCGCGCCCTCGGGCTGGAACGCGGAGGTGGACCTCCTCCTCTCCACCCAGCCCACCCTGGCGTTCCCGGACGAGCTGCCCTCCCCCTCCACCCAGGTGACCCTGGGCCAGCTGGACGTGGGGGCGCTGGCCGCGGGGCAATGCACGACGCGCCAGCTCACCCCCTCCGTGTCCACGCCGCCCGGCGCCCAGGGCTCCGGGCTGTTCTACCTGGGCGCGCTGGTGGACCCGTGGCGGTCGGTGATGGAGCTGCGCGAGGACAACAACGCCTTCGTCGAGGGCTTCCTCGCGGTGCTGCCGTAGCCGCGCCCCATCGCGCGTAGGACGCGCGGGCGTCGGCCGGGGCCTTCCTGTGCCCCGGGCGGCGCCCGCCGCCGTTTCGCGCGGGCTTCAGCGGGCGGGGCCGCTCCACGCGCGGTACCACGCCACCAGCCGGGCCACTCCCGCGTCCACGGACACGCGCGGCCGGAAGCCCGTCTCCGCCTCCAGCCGCGTGGTATCCGCCCATGTGGAGGCCATCTCCGCGGGCTGCGCGGGCACGGACTCCACGCGGGCCTTCGCGCCCCAGTGCCGCTCCAGGAGGCCCACGAAGTCCCCCAGCGCCGCCGGCTCGCCGTGCCCCACGTTGAGCAGCCGGTGCGGCGGACTCCCCGAGGGCGGCCGGTCCAGCACGCGCAGCACGGCCTCCGCCACGTCATCCACGAAGGTGAAGTCGCGCCGCATCCGCCCGTCGCCGTGCAGCCGCAGGGGCGCCCCGTTCGCCAGCGCGCGCAGGAACAGGAGCGGCGCCATGTCCGGCCGCCCCCACGGCCCGTACACCGTGAAGAAGCGCAGGCCGCTGGCGGGCAGCCGGTGCAGGTGGCTGTACGCGTGCGCCATCAGCTCGTTGGCGCGCTTGGTGGCGCCGTAGAGGTTGAGCGGCTGATCCACGAGCGCGTCCTCGCGGAACGGAGCGGGCGTGGCCGCGCCGTACACGGAGCTGGAGGACGCGTAGACCAGGTGCCGGACGCGCGCCTCGCGGCAGGCCTCCAGCACCCGCACGAAGCCCGTCACGTTGGTGTCCGCGTACGCCGGGGCCTCCGCGGCCGGGGCCCGCACGCCCACCCGCGCGGCCAGGTGCACCACGCCCTCCGGGCGCGCGGCCGTGAACGCCTCGTCCAGCCGGGCCGCGTCGGTGATGTCCCCGGCCAGGAAGGTGAAGCCGCGCGCGCCGGCCAGCCGCTGGAGGCGCGAGCGCCGGAGCGCCACGTCCCCCGGGGCCGCGTCCAGCGCGTCCAGGCCCACCACCGTGTCGCCCCGGGCGAGGAGCCGCTCGCAGACGTGGGCGCCGATGAAGCCCGCCGCGCCCGTCACCAGGACCCGCATGCCCCCCTCTTCCCGCGCGAAGGGAGGACGGCCGTCACGGCACCACCTGCACCGCGTCGGTGACGGCCCGGCGCAGGAACGAGTTCCAGTCCGTGGCGGACTGGTAGGCGCTCACGATGGGCTGCGAGCGGAACGTGTCCGTCCAGAGCACCTGGCCGTTGGGGTCCACCAGGCCCAGCCGCAGCACCACGTCCACCCGGTTCAGCACCGACGCGCCGGACACGTCCAGCCAGTCCAGGATGACCACCACCGCGGCCTCGGCCTTGTTCTGCTGGACGAAGGACGACACCTCGTCCGTGAGCGGCACGGGGGCCTGGGACTGGCGGGTGGCCACCACCTCGAAGCCGCGCGCGAGGAGCTCCGACTCCGCCTGGCGTGCCAGCACCGTGCGCGGGTTGCTCTCCCCGATGATGTCCTGGCGGAACGTGCCCGAGGGCAGCACGTCCACGCGCGAGCCCGACACCACCACCACCTTGCGGATGCTGCCCTCCGGGCGCACCTGCCGGGGGGCGCAGGCAGGGAGGACGAGGGACACCAGGAGGAGCGAGAGGAGTCGTGCGGGGCGCATGCCGTCACGCTAGGCCACAAGCGGCGGGGCCTCCACCCCGACCGCACCCGCACGCCCCTCAATCGAACAACCCCTGCAGGTAGTAGTCCCCGTCCCGCCCGTCCCGGTACACCCAGGCGGGCCCCAGCCCCTCGAAGTGCACGCGGTAGTAGTCCCGCTGGTACGGGGTGTCCGTCCACCACTCGCCACCCAGCCGCTCCGGCCCCGCCATCGCCGTCACCCGGTGCCGCCGCCCCGCGAGCCGCGCCGCCAGCAGCTCCCCGGACGCCGTCACCTCCGCGTCCAGCCGGGCCGGCCGGGCCAGCAGCCGCGACGGCCGCTCCCGGGCCGCCCCTCCCTCGCACGAGCCGGTGGCGGGTGAGGCGGGCCCTGGCGCCAGCGGGCCGACCGGGGACAGCAGGCCGCGCCGCGTCTCCGGAGGGTGGAAGGCCCGGGGCGCGTGCGCCGCCTCCGGCCGGTGCACGGCCTCCAGGGACGCGGAGAACAGCGCCTCTTCCCCCAGCGTCGTCGCCAGCCGGGACAGCACGCCCTCCAGGGCCACGTCCCCCGCTGGCGCATCCCCCAGCGCCAGCTGCCGGCCGGGGTCCTCGTCGTGCGCGTCCACCCGCACGGCGACCTCCGCCACCGGCCGCGCCAGCCGCAGCTCCCCCAGCCGGTGCCGCGCCAGGTCCAGGAGCAGCTTCGCGCGCGCCGTGGGCCGCGCCAGCAGCAGCGGCACCTCCGCCTCGCCGGTGGGGTCCAGGCGCAGCGCGAAGGTGAGCCGCACCGCCGCCCGCCGCCGCCCGGAGAGCCGCGCGCCCAGCCGGTCCAGCAGCGTCTTGAGCGCGAACTGCACGGGCTCGAAGGTGTCCGCGGGCGCGTCCAGCAGCACCCGCTCCTCCAGCGCCTCCTCCAGCGGCTCCGGCGTGAAGGGCGTGTCGTCCACCCCCCGGCACCGCGCGTGGGCCCGGGCCGCGGCCGCGCCCCCTCGCGCCGTCACCGCTCCGGCCGGCAGCGCCGCCACCTCCCCCAGCGTGGACAGCCCCAGGGCGGAGAACGCCTTCGCCGCGGCGTCCTCCAGCGCGCCCAGCGGCAGGGGCGCCAGCGCGCGCGCCCCCTGCCCCGCCGCGACCACCTCCACCCGCCGGGCGCCGTGCCGCGCCAGCACCCGCGAGGTGAACGCCTCCGACGCCACCGTCACGTGCGCCCGGTAGCCCATCTCGCCGCAGATCCCCAGCACGCGCGCGCCCAGCTCCGGCTCGCCCCCCACCAGGTGCGCCGCGCTCGCGTCGAACCACAGCCCGTCCGGCGCGTCGCGCTGGAAGCCCGGACACAGGCCGAGCAGCGACTCCCCCAGCGCGGCCAGCGCCCGGGCCTCGTCCTTCGGCCGGTACGGGAAGGCGTGCAGCGCGGGCTCCAGCGCGGTGGCCGCCGTCAGCGTCACCCCCGGCCGCACGCCGGCCTTCAGCGCGCGCGTGGAGGCGAAGGCCACCCGGCGCTGACCGCGCACCTCCTCCACCAGCACCAGCGGCTGCCCCGCGAGCGCGGGCGACTCGATGACCTTGCGCTGCACCGGGAAGCGCGTGACGTGCAGGTAGCCCCGCCGCATGGACTCCCCTCCTCAGCGGCCGGCCGGGGACAGCGCGCTCCCCAGCGAAGGCATGGGCGCGTCGCGGCCGGGGCGCTGGCCCAGGATGCCCACCCCGTTGCGCACGCGGTCCGCCGGGTCCCGGTAGAAGCCCGGGCCCGCGTCTCCCGGCGCGGCCACGCCCGCGTCCAGCAGCCGCGCCCCGGCGTCCAGCCCCACCGCCGGGTAGAGCTCCCGCCACGGGCACACGACGCGCGTGCCCACGCCCCCGCCCCGGCTGCGCTCCAGCGCCACGGCCCAGCCCTGGACGCCCAGGGCCTCCAGCCGCAGCCGCGCGAGCCCGTCCGCGGGCGCCTCCGGCGACGTCAAGAGCAGCACCAGCGTCCCGCCCCGCGCGGCCGCGTCCGCCAGCTTGCGCGCCGCCGCCAGGGCCAGCCGCTCCGGGCGCCCCGGCGCGCCCACGCCGAGCGTCAGGTCCACCACCACCGCCGTGAAGGCCCCGCTGCGCGCGAGCTGCACGGCGGCCCACACCCGCTGCGCGAAGGTCCGGGGCCGCACCACGAGCAGCCGCGCCAGGTCCACGCCCAGCGCCGCCGCGGCCGGCGGATAGAGCTCCTTCGGCCCATCCACCCACGCGCACAGGCGCAGCTCCCCGTGCGCGGTCGCCACCGCGCGCAGCGCCAGGCTGGCGCGCCCCGACGCGGCCTCGCCGCACAGCTCCACGGACGTGCCCAGCGGCAGGCCCCCCTGGGGCAGGAGCGCGTCCACCGCCTCCACGCCCGTGCGCAGCACCGACAGCGCGCGACGGGGCGCCGCCTGCAACTGGCGGATCCGCTCGCGCAGCTCCTCCACCACCGCCAACCCCGACCGCTCCAGCGCCGCGCCCATGTCGCCTCCTGGCCTCGAGCACCCGCCCCGCACCTTCGCGAGTGTGAGGCCAGTATCCGAGGCCGTCTGACACCCCCGCGGGCGGGCTTCCGAGCGAGCCGGACCTGCCGCGTCGGGCGCTCCGCTCGACGGGAAGGGGCGGCTCCGCGCGCGCCACTCCCCACGGCGCCGGACATGGCGGGTCACGCGCCGGACCCGAAAAAAGGGCCCCGCGTCCTTCGCGGGGCCCTCCGGGTGCGGCGCGGCCTTCAACGCCGGGCTACCCGGCGCACAGCACCTTCACCTCCACCTTCGTGTCGCCCACGCGGCGCAGGCACGGGCCCAGGAAGAAGATGCGCGCGGGGCGGTCGCCGCTGGGGGGCTCGTAGCGGAAGTCGCCGTTGGCCGCCGTGCACGTCTGCACGGAGCCGTCCGACCGCGTGACATACACCACCGCGAGCCGCGGATCCGGCAGGTTCACCACGGCCACGCTCTGCGCCACCGTGGCCAGCTCCGCGATGTCCAGCAGCGTCTGCTGGTAGCTCGGCTTGCAGATGGAGTCCAGGTTCGCCCGGGTCGCGTCGAACGCCTGCGCCATGGCGCTCTGCCGGTAGCCGGGCCCGTAGGACGTCGGACAATCGACGTTGCGCACGTAGGTGGTGCTGCCCACCATCTCCGTCGTCAGCTCCGCCCGCTTGTCCGTCAGCGCCACCGGGCCGATGGTCGCCCACAGCACCTCGCGCGACGCGCCGCGGCTGTCACGCAGGGACTGGAACGCCTGGTAGTACTCCGACACCGGGGTCAGCTTGTCCCCCTGCTCGGTGCACGAGTCCACGGCCGTGTCCTGTCCCAGCGCCACCGGGGGCGGCCGCTGCGTGGAGCTGCAGTCCTCCTCGTCGGACACCACCACCACCAGCAGGCGGGAGTCGTCCCGCAGGAAGCCCCCGTTGCCGCCTTCCTCCAGGGGCTGGGTGGCCAGGGGCGGGGTGACCGCCAGCCGCACCGCCTCGAAGGGCGTCTCCTGGCCGCTGCCGGACGTCCCCTGGTCCACCAGCCGCTGGAACTTGGGCAACAGCTGCGGATCCGAGCTCTCGATGAAGCGCTCGGCGGTGGGCTGGTTCGACTCGTCCCGCACCGGCTGCAGCCGCCCCTCCTGATCCGGGAAGGAGCGGATGACGTCCGCCCCGTCCGGGAAGCGCTGGCGCTGGTACACGGAGGTGGTGATGACCCCCACGCGGAAGTCCTGGATCACGCCGCTGCCGGCCTTCAGCGCGGCCAGGAAGGCGGGCAGCTCCGTGGCGATGCCCTGCTGCTCCTCCCGCATGGAGCCGGAGTTGTCGATGACGAAGAGGATGTCCGTCTTCTGGGGGGCCACCACCGGAGGGGTCGCCTCGCAGGCGTCCGGGACCGTGGAGCCGTCGTCATCCACGGGAGAGTGGCATCCGAGCGCCAGGAGCGCGGACAGCGACATCAGGTGGGCGCAGGTGTGGAGCTTCACATCGGCCTCCAGTGCGGGGGCGCGCGCTCGCGCACCGCATCAAGCGTGAGAGGGGGCGAGCATGCCCCACCCCTTCGCCGGACGCGAGACTTCTGGGCCATTACAAGGAGGAGCGTCGTACAGCCGACGAGGCACGGAAATAACGCACATCGCGTTTGCCATGTCCGGTTTGGTTGTTACGTTGGTTCATCCGTTGCAGAAATCAACCGGATGGTTCACCGGCCCGGCCGCTTGCTGACCGGGTTCAAGCAAGGAAGAGGCCGAACTCCATGTCTGACGAGAAGAAGAAGGGCACCGCGGCCAGCGCAATGCCCACCGCGATGGCCCCTCCGGGGCTCATCAACAAGGAAGACATCCCGCAGGTGCTGCCCATCCTGCCGCTCCGCAACAGTGTCTTCTTCCCCGGTGGTGTGCTGCCCCTGGCCGTCGGCCGCCAGAAGACGATCGCGCTGATCAAGGACGCCGTGCGTGACGACCAGGTCATCGGCGTCGTGACGCAGCGCCGCGCCGAGGAGGAGGATCCCGGCGCGTCCGACCTGTACACGATGGGCACCGTCGCCCGCATCGTGAAGCTGCTGAAGATGGGCGAGGACAACTATTCGCTCGTGGTCCAGGGCCTCGCGCGCTTCCGCGTGATGGAGCTGGTCCAGGAAGCGCCCTACCTCAAGGCCCGCGTCGACGCGGTGGAGGACAAGACCTCCTCTGAGAACGTCGAGGTGGAGGCCCTGGGCATCAACCTGAAGAAGCTGGCGCGCGAGGTCATCGAGCTGATGCCCGAGCTGCCCGCCGCCGCCACGGAGCTGGTGGAGAGCATCACGCACCCGGGCCACCTGGCGGACCTCATCGCCGCCAACGTCGACGTGCCCATCGAGGAGAAGCAGGCCGTGCTGGAGACGGTCGACCTCAAGGCGCGCATGAAGCTCGTCCTGGAGCTGCTCAACCGCAAGCGGGAGATCCTCAAGCTCTCCAACAAGATCGACTCCGCCGTGAAGGGCGAGATGTCGAAGACCCAGCGCGAGTACTACCTGCGCCAGCAGCTGAAGGCGATCAAGGAAGAGCTCGGCGAGATGGGCGAGGAGGAGGAGGAGCTCGACGAGCTGCAGGAGCGCCTGAAGAAGGCCGCCCTGCCCCCGGAGGTGGAGAAGGTCGCCCAGAAGGAGCTCAACCGCCTGAAGACGATCCCGGCGGCCTCCAGCGAGTACACCGTCGCGCGCACCTACCTGGACTGGATCGCGGACCTGCCGTGGTCGAAGGTGTCCGAGGACAACCTCGACATCGAGAACGCGCGGCAGCAGTTGGACAAGGATCACTTCGGCATCAAGAAGGTGAAGAAGCGCATCCTGGAGTACTTGGCCGTGCGCAAGCTGAAGAACGACATGCGCGGGCCCATCCTGTGCCTCGTGGGTCCCCCGGGCGTCGGCAAGACGTCGCTGGGCCAGAGCGTGGCCAAGGCCACGGGCCGCAAGTTCGTGCGCCTGTCGCTGGGCGGCGTGCGTGACGAGGCGGAGATCCGCGGGCACCGCCGCACCTACGTGGGCGCGCTGCCGGGCCGCTTCATCCAGAGCATGAAGAAGGCCGGGACGAAGAACCCGGTGATGATGCTGGACGAGATCGACAAGCTGGGCGCGGACTTCCGCGGCGACCCGAGCGCGGCGCTGCTGGAGGTGCTGGACCCGGAGCAGAACAGCACGTTCAGCGACCACTACCTGGACGTGGCGTTCGACCTGTCGAAGGTCATGTTCGTCGCGACGGCGAACCAGCTGGATCCCATCCCCGGGCCGCTCCGGGACCGCATGGAGATCATCGAGCTGACGGGCTACACGTTCGAGGAGAAGCAGTCCATCGCGCGGATCCACCTGGTGCCGAAGCAGCTCAAGGAGCACGGCCTCAACGGGGACCACATCGAGGTGCAGGACGACGCGCTGCTCATCCTCACGACGTCGTACACGCGTGAGGCCGGCGTGCGTAACCTGGAGCGCCGCATCGCGGACATCTGCCGCGCGGTGGCGGTGGAGGTGGCCGGCGGGAAGACGGAGAAGCAGACCATCAACGCCGAGCGCGTGAAGGAGATCCTCGGGCCCGAGACGTTCTACTCGGAGGTCGCGGAGCGCACGGAGGTCCCCGGTGTGGCGACGGGGCTCGCGTGGACCGCGGCGGGCGGCGACCTGCTCTTCATCGAAGCGACCAAGATGGCGGGCAAGGGCGGCATGACGCTCACCGGCCAGCTGGGCGACGTGATGAAGGAGTCCGCCACGGCGGCCCTGAGCTACCTGCGCAGCAAGGCGGAGTCGCTGGGCATCAACCCGAACTTCCTGGAGAAGACGGACATCCACCTGCACTTCCCCGCGGGCTCCATCCCCAAGGATGGTCCTTCGGCCGGCGTCACCATCCTGACCGCGCTCACCAGCCTGCTGACGGGCATCCGGGTGCGGCACGACACGGCGATGACGGGCGAGGCCACGTTGCGGGGCCTGGTGCTGCCGGTGGGCGGCATCAAGGAGAAGGTCCTCGCGGCGCACCGCGCGGGCATCAAGCGGGTCATCCTGCCGGAGCGCTGCCGCAAGGACCTGGTCGACGTGCCGGACCAGGCGAAGAACGAGCTGGAGTTCATCTTCGCCACGAAGATGGACGAGGTCCTCAACGCCGCGCTGGAGACGTCGCCGTTCAAGGAGGGCGCCACCCTGCCGGCGCCCACCCCGGACTCGCCTCCGGCGGAGGTCCGGGCGTAAGGCCCGGCTCTCAGCCCCTGAAGTGACGCGGGCAGGTTCCCTTCACGGGGACCTGCCCGTCGTCTTTTCCCGCGACAGGAGGTTGAAGCGCTCGCCCCCGCTGGGCATACGCAAGCAGCGAACGCCTCTGGCACCACCAGACGCCCCCGGCACCTGGAGGTGCCGGCCACGCGAAGGAGCGACCATGAAGTACGCCAACCTGGGACACACGGGCCTGCGGGTCTCCCGCATCTGCCTGGGCTGCATGAGCTACGGCACGCCGAAGTGGCGCCCGTGGGTGCTGGACGAGGCGGCGGCGCAGCCCTTCTTCCGCCGCGCGGTGGAGCTGGGCGTCACCTTCTTCGACACCGCGAACATGTACTCGGACGGCGTCAGCGAGGAGGTCACGGGCCGCGCGCTGCGCAAGTACGCGAAGCTGGACGAGGTGGTGCTGGCCACGAAGGTCTACTTCCCCACGGGCAGCGGCCAGAACGAGCGCGGCCTGTCGCGCAAGGCCATCACCCAGGCCTGCGAGGCGAGCCTCCGGCGGCTGGGCGTGGACACCATCGACCTCTATCAAATCCACCGGATGGACCCGAACACGCCCATCGAGGAGACGCTGGCCGCGCTGGATCAGCTCGTGCGCCAGGGCAAGGTGCGCTACCTGGGCGCGAGCTCCGCGTACGCGTGGCAGTTCATGCGCGCGCTGAGCGTGTCCGAGCGCAACGGCTGGGCGCGCTTCGCGTCCATGCAGAACCACTACAACCTCGTCTACCGCGAGGAGGAGCGGGAGATGCTGCCCCTCTGCGAGGCGGAGGGCGTGGGCGTCATCCCCTGGTCGCCGCTGGCGCGAGGGCTGCTCGCGGGGTCGCGCAAGTCGCTGGACGACAAGGAATCCACGACGCGCGCGGGCTCCGACACGCTGTCGCCGGTGCTCTACAACCAGCCCGGGGACTGGGACGTGGTGGAGGCGGTGAAGCAGGTGGCGGAGGCGCGCCAGGCCCCGCCCGCGCAGGTGGCGCTGGCGTGGCTCTTGTCCAAGCCCGTCGTCACGGCGCCCATCATCGGCGCGACGAAGCCCGAGCACCTGGAGGACGCGGTGAAGGCGGTGAACCTCAAGCTCACGCCCGAGGAGGTGAAGGCGCTGGAGGCCCCTTACAAGCCGCACGCGGTGCGCGGCCTGTAGGCGGTGAGGCGGTGGACGCGCCTTGTATGAACTCCACCAGCCTGACGGTTCCGGTATAGAGCGGGGCCGGAAGGTACCGGGAGAGGGTCGCCGTGTTCGCCTTGGGGCTACGTCCTCGGCACTGAGATTGGCGCCCTCGACCGGTGTTTCAGGCTCGAACGGCATCCAGGGGGACGGCGGTGCGTCGTCGCCTCGCATTCACAAGGGCGGGCAGAAACACCGGCTCCGAGGCTCCCTGCGTACCCCAGTGGAGAGGGGACGGATGCGGTTTGCAGGAATCGACATCGGCAGTCAGACGCATGTGGTGG
>NZ_JAYESI010000058.1:0-19372 GCF_041903675.1 Corallococcus sp. RDP092CA
GACCGCCGCTACCTCGACATGTCTCTGCTGAAATCACCCCCTGACACTGCCGCTGCTTGATACCGCCAAGGAGCCTCCCTCCCCCGAACCCCCTCCGAACCAACTACACAAGATTCGGGACTTGACCGGGACGCGCGGGCAGGGGATTTACCGCGAAGGCCGCTGACTACTTCTTCTTGCGGTTCTTCTTCTTGTTCTCCTTCTCCTTCTTGCGCCGCTCCTTGATGGCGTCGCGGTCGTCCGGCTTGCTCACGGACGGAGGCGCGTAGCCCATCAGGCGGGCCTTGGCCATCGCGGCCTGACCCATGGGCGGCGTGTAGCCCGGGGCGATCTGCGGCAGCTGCATGGGCATCCCCCCCATGCCCCCCATCCCCGCCATGGCCTTCTCCAGCGCCTTCGGGTCCTTCCCCAGCATGCTGCCCAGGTCCATGTTCTTCATCTGGCTCAGCTGCCCCAGCTGCTTGAAGCCGGGGATGCGGCCCAGGAGGCCCGGGTTCTGGCCGATGGTGCCCATCACCTGCTGCATCATCCCGAACTTCTGCAGGAGCTCGCGGACCTCCTCGGGCTTGCGGCCGCTGCCCTTGGAGATGCGGTTGATGCGGCTGGCGTTGATGATGTCCGGACGCAGGCGCTCCTTCTGCGTCATCGAGTCGTACATCGCCTCGATCTTGGTGAGCTCCTTCTCGTCCGGGTTCAGGTGCTCGGTGAGGTCGCCGAAGAGGGGGAACTTCTCCAGCAGGTCCTTCAGCGGGCCCATCTTGCGGACCATGCGGATCTGCTCAACGAAGTCCTTCATCGAGAACTGGCCGGAGAGCAGCTTGCGCGCGTCGTCCTCGGCCTTCTTCTCGTCGACGACCTTCTCGAAGTCCTTCATCAGGCCGACGATGTCGCCGAAGCCCAGGATGCGGCCCGCGAGGCCCTCCGGACGGAACTCCTCCAGCTTGTCCATCGACTCGCCCATGCCGAGGAACTTGATGGGCTTGCCCGTTACTTCCTTGATGGACAGCGCCGCGCCGCCTCGCGCGTCACCGTCCAGCTTCGTCAGGATGAATCCGTCCAGCGTCAGGCGCCGGTCGAACTCGGCCGCCGTGCGCACCGAGTCCTGGCCGATCATCGCGTCGCACACGAGCAGGATGGTGTCCGGCTGCACGTTGGACTTGATGGACTCCAGCTCCGTCATCAGCGTCTCGTCGATGGCGAGCCGGCCCGCCGTGTCGATGAGCACCACGTCGCACTGCTGCTCGCGCGCGGCCGCGTAGCCCCGCTTCGCCAGCTCGGGCGGCTGCACGCCGGGCTCGTGGTAGACGGGGACCTTCAGCCGCTCGCCCAGCACCTTGAGCTGATCCACGGCGGCCGGGCGGTAGATGTCCGCCGCGACCAGCAGCGGCTTGCGCCCCTCCTGGAGGAGCCGGCTGGCGAGCTTGCCCGTGGTCGTCGTCTTACCGGAGCCCTGGAGGCCCACCATCATGATGCCGGACAGCTGGCCCTTGGGCTTCAGGTGGAGGCTCGTGTCCACCGGGCCCATCAGGGCCTCCAGCTCGTCGTGGCAGATCTTGATGAAGTGGTCCATCGCGCTGACCTTGCGCTTCTGACCCCCCGCGTCCGTGACGGTCGTCTGCACCACCTCGCCCACGGCCTTCTCGCGGACGCGAGCGACGAACTTCTTCACCACGTCGAAGGCGACGTCGGCCTCCAGCAGGGAGACGCGGATGTCGCGCAGCGACTCGTCCACCAACTCGGGGGTGAGTTCGCTCTTGCCGGCGAGGCGGTTCTTGGCGGCCCGGAAGCCCTTGGTGACGGTCTCAAGCATGAGGGGCGCTTTATAACAGCGGCCCGCCGGATGCGACGCCCACGGAGGCCCCGGCCGTCCAGCAGTGGAGGAATCGAGGGTCTTTGCCCCCCAGGACCGGGCCCCGCCCCCCTCCCAGGGGTCAGCCCGCCACGGTGGGACGGGCCCGGGCGAGGGTCCCCCCTCCCGTGCCCGCGATGTCCGGCAGCGCCTCCGGGCACCCGAGCGCCGTGCTCAGCGCCTTCAGCAACACGCGTGACTTCAGGAGCATCTCATCCAGCTCCCCGGCCGGGTCCGAGAGCGCGATGATGGCCCCGCCCGTGCCGATGCTCACCTCGTCGGGCCTCACCACCGCCGTGCGGATGACGATGTTCAGGTCCGCCGCGCCGGTGGCGGAGAGGAAGCCGATGGCGCCCGAGTACACCCCCCGGGCCTCTCCCTCCAGCCGGTCGATGAGCTCCATCGTGCGCAGCTTGGGCGCGCCCGTCATGGAGCCGCCGGGGAAGGCCGCGCGCACCGCGTCCACCGCCGTGAGGCCTTCACGCAGCCGGCCGCGGATGGTGCTCACGAGCTGGTGCACCGTGGCGTAGGACTCCACGTCCATCAGCCGGGGGACGTGGACCGTGCCGATCTCGCACACCCGGCCCAGGTCGTTGCGCACCAGGTCCACGATCATCAGGTTCTCCGCCCGGTCCTTCTCCTGCGAGCCCAGGTGCTGGCGAAGGCGCTCGTCCTCCTCGGGCGTGGTGCCGCGCCGGAGGGTGCCCTTGATGGGCTTCGACTCCACCCACCGCTCGTGGTCCACGCGCAGGAAGCGCTCCGGCGAGGAACAGGCGATGCCCAGCGTGCCCAGCCGCAGGTACGCGGCGTAGGGCGCTGGGTTCATCCGCCGCAGCACCCGGTACAGCGCCAGGGGCTCCACCCGGGCGCGGGCGACCACCTTGTTGGTGAGGCAGACCTCGTAGGTCTCTCCGTCGTGGAGCTGCTCCAGGCAGTGCCCCATGTCCGCCAGGTACGTGGCGCTGTCCCTGGCGAGGCGCACGGGGAAGGGGGCCCCAGGGGCCGTCACCCCTGGCTCCAGCGGGGGGAGGGCGCGCAGGGCGGACTCCGTGGCGTCGAACCACTCGCGGACCCGGGGAGCTTCATCACCAGGGGCGAGCGCCACCAGGTACAGCTCGCGCTCGGCGTGGTCCCACACCAGCAGGCGGTCCGCCAGCACCAGCCCGGCGTCGGGATCTGGCGAGGCGTGGGGGGAGCTCGCGCCGCAGTCGTGCTTCAGCTCGTAGCCCAGATAGCCCACGAAGCCGCCCTGGAGGTCGAAGGGCAGGTCGGCCCGCTCAGCGCCCAGCCGCGCCAGCTCCCGCTGGAGGTGGCCGAACAGCTCCGTGGAGTGTTCCTCGGTGCCGTCCGCACGGGTCACGGTGAGGCGGCGCGGATTCACCTGGTAGTGGAGGACGGCGGCGTGGGGACCGCTGGCGTCCCCCATGAACGAGAAGCGTGACAGGCCAGCTTCGACACGGCTGCTGTCCAACCAGAAGGCGTGCTCGCTTCGGGCGTACAGCGCCACGAAGGTCTGCTCGGGAGAGACGTCGAGCCGCAGCTTCCGGTGGTGGACGCGGAAGCCCTCTGGCGGTGGGAGGGTCGGCTGGGGTGGTTGCTCCTGGGGCGCTTCAGGGGGTCGGGGGGAACGGCGGGCGTGGTGCTCTTGGCTCAGGCGGATGAAGTTGGCGAGGAGCCGGCGGCCGTGCGGGGTGGCGATGGACTCCGGATGGAACTGGACGCCCCAGCGCGGGAGGGAGGCGTGACGCAGGGCCATGAGGACGCCATCGGAGGTCCAGGCGGTCTCGACCAGCGCCTCGGGCAGTGGCCGGGCGAGGCAGAGGGAGTGGTAGCGGACCACCGGGAAGTCCTGCGGAAGGCCCTGGAAGAGGTCCGTCTCCGTGTGCCGTATGGGGCTCAGCCGCCCGTGCATGACCTCCGGTGCGTGCTGGATGCGCGCGCCATGGGCGTGGCCCAGCCCCTGATGGCCCAGGCATACGCCCAGGATGGGGACGTCGGCTTCGACGAGCGCATCGCGGCAGACGCCGAAGTCCGCC
Organism: Corallococcus sp. RDP092CA; assembly: GCF_041903675.1. Taxonomy (NCBI): domain Bacteria; kingdom Pseudomonadati; phylum Myxococcota; class Myxococcia; order Myxococcales; family Myxococcaceae; genus Corallococcus; species Corallococcus sp. RDP092CA. Next base: position 3,886 of record NZ_JAYESI010000058.1, read on the forward strand.
GGGTGGTCGGGGCGGCCCGGACCTGGGGAGAGGACGATGTTGTCGAACGCGAGCCCACGCAGCTCCCGCCATGACCGCTCGTCGTTGCGCACGACGAGGGGCTCGGTCCCTCCGACCTCCGCCAGCAGCTGGAAGAGGTTGAACGTGAACGAGTCGTGGTTGTCGATGAGGAGCGTCCGCTGCCGCACGGCGCGCACCTTACCTTCGGAGGCTCGCGACAGGTCGCTCTCCGGTGCGTTTCGAGCACGGCTGCAAGGAGGCCGTCCTTGGCGGCCCAAGGAAGAGGGGACATCCCGGCATGCGCAGGCGCCTCACCTGGGCTGCCAGGTCTGCTATCTTTCCCTTCCATCGCACGAGTGGCGGAACTGGCAGACGCAGCGGACTTAAAATCCGCTGACTCGCAAGGGTCGTCCGGGTTCGATCCCCGGCTCGTGCACTTCTTCGGTCAGTTGTTACAGGTGGTTGGCGGCAGCCTGGGCCTGTGTTGCACGGATGTCGCACGCTGGCGCAAGGGGCTGGTCAAGGACACTGACCGCGCCGCCCTCCACGTGTCAGGGCTCAGGGCGGCGTAGCGCATCGTCATTTCGATCGTGGAAGGGCAGATCCATTCCTGAACGACCTTGAGCGGAGCGCCGCGTATGGCGAGGTGACTTCCGTAGCTGTGGCGCAGGTCATGCCAGCCGATTGGTTCCACTTCGCGGGTGATGCCTACCGCTCGGAGGGCACGGCCGGTCCTACAGTTGTAGTCCGGCAGGCTCTGCGGTCCTCCTCCTCTTGAAGGAGATGAGCTCGACTTCGAGCAGGGAGCGGCCGACGCGCGGAGAGTGTCCGACCGCCACCGCCTGCGCGGTGGCAATCTTCGTCAATGCGTTGTTCATGTTACGTGGTCCCTTCAGCTTGGGCTGCGTCAGCGGCGAAGTGGCCTTCCCCGCCACGTCAATGCATACGGATTCTGGGAGCGGTGGGCGAAGCTGAGTCAACGCGCAGCGAGACGGGTTGACGTGTCAGTTCCCGCGGCTGACGCGTCAACGGGCATGCTACACAGGGACTGTGCTCCTTCGAGCGGTCTTGACCCTGCCGAAGGCGGAGCGGCATGGTTCCTGCTCCGTGTTTCGGTATCGTCACAGGAGCGAATCAATGAGAATGAATGTTGCGGCAGTCGCGGTGGTCTCGATTCTGTTTTTCTCCGCAGAGGCCTGGGCTTCAGATCAGGCGGACCCGGCGTGGACAAATGCCGGGAACCTCGCCTGCACCAAGGCGGCGGGAAGGCCCGCCAAGGTCGTCCCTGATTGGTCGGTGGTTGATGTCGAGAAGTGCATGGTCGACTGCAAGGCGACCGATGGGCGCACACTCAAGGCGACGCTGCCTGACGGGGCTCCTTGTATCAAGTATATGATTGTCACTCCGCCCCCTCGTCCGGTGAAGGGGAAATGCAGCAAGAGTCAATGCAAGACATAGCCGGTAGGCTGTTGAAGGAGCCCGGTTCGTAGGCATGAGCCCGGGCTTCTTCAACAGCCTGCGAGGCAGCCAGCGGATGGGCGGAGTTCATCGCGTGTGTCGTGAGTCGGGACGAGGTGCTTCCTTGCGCCGCTGGGCGGCCCACTCGCGCAGCCTCGCGACCAGGACCTGGTCGATGGCGCTCTCGTCCGTGAAGGCTGTCACGGGCCAGGACTGGAGTTTCAACTCATCCGCAAGGGAGAGGTGCGTCGCGTGCTCCGCCCGTCCTCCCCGCCACTCGGTTTGACCGGGAGCAGTCGGACCCAGCAGGTCTTCCAGCCACTCTCCGTCCCGGTATTGCCTGGCGAGCTCGGGCGGTGTGGCGCCCGCGGACGGCTCGGCGTAGGCGAGCACCAGCAACGCGTGCGTCGCGCTCGTGGGTCTCAAGTGGACCTCCACCGCGACGAATGCGTTGATTCCGTCCCCATCGAGCCGCCGCGGCACATAGGTGCGGCCCACGGCCCGTTGGCTCCAGGCTCCCGCCTCGTAGATGTTCCGGGCACGGTGGAGCTCGACCTCGTTGCCGGTGGCGGGCATGAGGCCTGCCCGGTCGAAGGCGGCATCACACGCGAGGAGGAGCAGCTGCACCTGCTTGTAGATGTCGTTGATGAAGCAGGACGCCTCGTAGATCCTTCCTCCCAGGGTTTCTTCCATGCTCAGGTTCCTTGCTGTGATGGGCCGCGCCAGAAAGTCGTGTCCAACGGAAGGTTCGGGGCCGTCATACCCGCAAAGAAGGACCGGCCCCGCGTGGGGTGGAAGAACCGCTCCTGGGCGGGGCGCCTCCACTGGGACGCCGTGTCCCTCCAGCCGGTGAAGGTGGCGAGCCCACGACGTTCGAGCACCTGCCGCAGCTCCGCGAGCAGGCGTGACGTGCCCCCGGACCTGATGCCTTGGGGCAGATGCGGTGCCAGCTCACGCCAGGCCAGCCAATGGAGGCCGATGGCGGAGCGCTCGCGACGCTTCCTCAAGCTGACTTCCAGCTCGTCTCTCGGCATCGCGGCGTGCGCGGTCAGGTAGACCAGGCTGCGTCGGTGGACCTCTTCGGGACGGTAGGGCCTGGAGGGCAGGGCATCCGCTCCGAGCGCGTCCATGTAATAGCCCAGCTGGTCGCTGCTCCCCGCGGTGTCCGAGGTGTCATCCTCGGGCCCATTGCTCTTGCCTGACTCGTACTTGCACTCAACGCCAATGACATGCAGGCCCAGTGGCCCTCGCAAGAGCACCAGCACATCCAGCTCCCGGGCGCGGACGCGTGGCCAGAAGTGGAGGTCCGCTGAGTGGACCGGATCCTCCACCAGGGGCCTCGTCCCGGCGACAGCGGGACGTGACCTCTTGAGCCAATCGACGAGCAGCGCCGGTGACTCCAGGCAGCGCAGGAGTCCGAAGACATTCGACGTGAGGACATCCTCCATCCGGTCCCTGGCGTTCGTCCCGTCCCCCAGCTTTCCATGCAGCTCCGCCGCGAACATGGCTGCTCCCTGGAGGACCCGGTAGCACCGCGGCTACCCTGGCAATGGCTCCAGAATCCTATGGAGGGCCCCATGCTCCCGATATCCCCCATTCGGGGGACGGCTCCGGGACCCGGAGCGCCTTGCGCTCGGGCTTCCCTGCTATCCTTGTCAGCATGACCGGACCGCGAGCGAAGACCTGTGCGACGTGCGGACGCGTCATCGCGGCCCATGCCGTGTACTACCGCTTCAGCCTGGTGTTGGAAGGGGAGCAGGACATCCTCGACCCTTCGGATGACCTGGAGGGCAATCCGGGGGAGGCGCTCGAAGCGCTGCTCCGGCGCCTCGATGAAGGCTCCGCCGACCCGGGGGAGATGGAGGCGCAGGTGCACTGGGAGCGCGCGGGCGTCGTCTGCTCGGAGTGCCGCGCCGTGGCGGTGCGGATGCTCAACGCCGCCACGGACAGCCATGAGCCGCATTGAGGCTCACTGGATCTTCATCGCGTACTTGCCCAGGTGGTGCTTGAGCACCTCCTGCTGGGCCTTCCCGGCTTCCTCCAGCGCGTAGAGGCGGCCGATCTCCAGGTGGAAGGGCCCGGCCTCGATCAGCGCGTTGATGCGCTTCAGGCTCTCGGGCCGGGGGAGGCCGTCGTAGGCGGTGACCTGGACGCCTTCGGGAGCCTTGGGCACCGGCTCCACCCCGTTCGGATGCGCGACCCGCCCTCCCTTGCGCACGTGCTGGAGCGCCTGCTCCGTGGCCTCGCCTCCCGCCAGCACCAGCGCGGCGTCGAAGCCGTCTGGCGCGAACTCGCGGCAGGCCTTCTCGAAGTCTCCCTTCTTGCCATCCACCACCGCGTCCGCCCCGAGCCTCCGCGCCAGCTCCACCCCGTCATCGCCCGACGCCACCGCCAGCACCTTCGCGCCGATCCGCTTCGCGAACTGCACCGCCATGTGACCGATGCCGCCGTTGGCGCCGAAGATGAGCAGGCGTTGCCCGGACTTGAGCTGGAGATGGTCGTCCAATCCTTGAATCGCCGTGACGCCATCCGCGGCGAGCGCCGCCGCCTGCTCCACCTTCAAGCCCTTCGGAATCCTCGCCGCCTGGTTCTCCTTCACGGCGACGTACTCCGCGTAGAAGCCTCCCTTGGTGCTCATGAACGCGGAGCCGTAGACTTGGTCGCCCACCTTCAGGTCCTTCACGTTCTTGCCCACCGCGGCAATCTCTCCCGCTCCGTCCGCTCCGGGCACATAGGGGAACTTCGGGCCGCCTGGGAGCATCTCGGCCATCTGGCCCTCTCGCTCCATCCAATCCCAGACGCCGATTCCCGCCGCCGCGACGCGCACCAGCACTTCATCGTCGCCACAGGTGGGAACGGAAACAGTCTGGATGCCCAGGACCTCCGGGCCTCCGAAGCGGTCGAGCGCCGCGGCCCTCATCTTGTCGGGAATGGATGCTGGCATGCTGTGACTCCCTCTCGGTTGAACCGCGTCCACCGAGACGATGCGCATGCCCCGCGTGACGTTCAGCGTCACCGGCTCCACGCAGGCAAGGCAGGGGAGGGGACTGCCGCCCTCCACCCCGCCTCGGAATGTCCTCAGTCCAGGAGCTGCATGAGGTCCGCGCGCGTGAGCGCGGTGCCTCCCGTGGCGCCTCCGAGCGCGGCCTCGAAGAGGGCCCGCTTCTTCTCCTGGAGCAGGAGGATCTTCTCCTCCACCGTGCCCTGGGACACCATCCGGTAGACCATCACCGGCCGCTGCTGCCCGATGCGGTGCGCCCGGTCCGCCGCCTGCGCCTCCACCGACGGGTTCCACCACGGATCCACCAGGAAGACGTGGTCCGCCGCCGTGAGGTTGAGCCCCGTCGCTCCCGCCTTCAGCGAGATGAGCATCACCGGCGCTCCCTTCTCGTCCTGAAAGGACGCCGCCACCGCGCCCCGGTTCGCCGTGCCGCCGTCCAGGCGGATGAACCCGATGTCCGCCTCGCGCAGCGCGGGCTCGATGAGGTCCAGCATCGACGTCCACTGCGAGAAGACGAGCGCCTTGTGCCCGTCCGCCACCGCCGTGCCGAGCGCCTCCACCAACGCCTGCACCTTGGAGGACGTCCTCGCCTGCTGCCCCGGCACCAGCGCCGGATGGCAGGCCGCCTGCCGCAGCCGCAAGAGCGCCTCCAGCGCCTTCAGCACGCTGCCGCCTTCCTCCAGCTGCGACACCACCTCCTCGCGCGTCGCGGCGTGGACCGCGTCGTAGACGGCGCGCTCCTGCTCGGTGAGGGTGACGTGCCGCACGGCCTCCGTGCGCGGGGGCAGCTCCGGCGCCACGTCGCGCTTGAGCCTGCGCAGCACGAAGGGCCGGATGCGCGCGCGCAGGGCCTCCGCGGCGCCCTTCTGGTTCTCCGCCACCGGCCGGGCCCAGCGCTCCTCGAACGCCTTGCGCCCGCCCAGGAGGCCCCGGTTGGTGAAGTGCATCAGGCTCCACAGCTCCTCGAGCCGGTTCTCGATGGGCGTGCCGCTGAGCGCGATGCGGAAGCCCGCGTCCAGCTCGTACGCCGCCCGCGCCACCTGGCTGTCCGGGTTCTTGATGGCCTGCGCCTCGTCCAGCACCACCGTGTCCCACGTCCTCGCCGCGAGGATGGCCGCGTCCAGGCGCAAGAGCGCGTACGTGGTGAGCGTCACGTCCGCGGCCTCGTCCAGCGTGCGCCCCACGCCGTGATAGACGGACACCTTCAGCGACGGACGGAAGCGCTTCACCTCCGCCTCCCAGTTGGGCAGCACGCTCGTGGGCGCCACGACCAGCGTCCCCCGGCCCAGCGTGCAGATTGTCTGCAGCGTCTTGCCCAGGCCCATGTCGTCCGCCAGCACGCCTCCCAGCCCCGCCTGACGCAGGAAGGTGAGCCAGCTCACGCCGTGCATCTGATACGGGCGCAGCGTCGCGGTGAGGTCCCCGGGCAGCTGGGGCTCGGGCAGCCTCTCGAAGCCCTGCACCAGGGGGGCGAGCCGCTCCATCACGGGCGGGGCGGGGTGCTCCAGGGCCTCGCACAGGCCGGTGAGCTGGGGGAGGGCGTGGTTCGCGAGCCGGCCGTCCCGCTCGCGCGCGGCCAGCAGGTCCGCCACGCGCTGGCCGTGCGCCTTCAGCCAGCCCGTGGGCAGGGGCGCCCAGCCGCCGCCCTCCAGCGGCACCAGCCCCAGGCCCTCCTCCCAGGCCTTCATCACCGCGCCCGCGTCCACGGTGCGCTTCACGCCCGGGCCCAGGCCCTCCACCTCGAAGTCGAGCGAGAAGCCCACGCGCGGCACGCCCGCGTCCGTGGCGGCTGTGTCCAAGGTGAGCGTGGGCCTGAGCTTCACGTCCGGGCTGACCACTCCCGCGGCGTCGCCCGTGAGGCCGCCGCGCCACTTGCGCAGCTTGTCCGCGAGCTGCACGGCCTCCTTGCCGTGGACCGTCACGCGCCGGCCCGGCGCCATGTTCAGCTCGTCCCGCAGCTGGTGGATGAGCCTCGTCTCCTGGGGCTCGTCGCGCACCGGCGCGGCGCCCTGGAGGTACACCAGCTTCCCGTTGTCGATGCGCGCGGTGGGCGGCGAGCCGTACACCAGCGTGGGCAGCACCGAGAGCCCCGTGTCGAGCTTGTCGAGCTCCAGCGAGATGCGCGGCTTGAGCGTCCGGTCGATGGGCGGCAGCCGCCGGCTCTTCACGTCCACGGGCATGCGCCGCGCGAGGTCCGGCAGCACCTGGCCCGTCAGGTCCGCCAGCTGCTCCGGCGCGAAGGCGCGCTCCTGGGGCAGGTGCTCCAGCCGCGCGCCCGTGAGGGACTGCTCTCCCAGGCGGCACAGCGCGCCCGCGCACAGCGCGACACCCGGGCTCACCAGCTCGTTGATGCGCGGGTCCCGCTCCACCTTGAGCACCGTCTGCTCGCCCCGGTCCTCGACGGTCACGCGCGGGAGGAGCGGCTCGTTGGAGACGGAGACGAGCGCGCCGTCGAAGAGGACCGTGCGCGCCTTCTCCAGCACGTGCAGCAGCGCGTCCAGCTTGCTCTGCGGCAGCGCGCCCCGCGTGGGCTGCGCGAGCAGCTTGTCCGCGAGCAGGTCGCACGGCTCCACCTGGATGCGCGAGGCCTCCACGGGGTTCTGGAGCAGGGACGCGAGGCTCCGGGCCAGGAGCCGTGCGGTGTTGTCCGGCCGGACCACCAGCCGCTCCAGCTGGAGGCCGCCGTCCACGCGCTTGAAGCGGTACACCAGCCGCTCGGGCTTCGGCGTGGCGCCGGGGCGCGAGGCGGGGCCTGGACGGGCCGGGGACGCCGCCGCCGTGGCCTTCCGCCCCTCTGCCTGCCTCAGGACGATGGCCGCCGCGATGACGTGCTCGCACGGGTCCACCTTCCCCCGGCAGTCGCACTCCCAGATCTCATCCTCGGGGTAGAGGGTGGTGGTGAGCGGGGCGGGCCGGCCGGGGACGCGCACCCGCAGGACGACCTCCTCCTCGCCCACGGACTGCACCGACACGCCCCCCGCGCGCGACAGGGCCTGCCCCGCGGACCACGTGGCCGGGCCCGACTCCTCCCGGATGGCTTCGAGCAGTTCCGCGAGCGCCGACATAGGGGGGCTGTCCCTAGCCCCGCGACGCGCCTCGCGCAAGGCACGCGGCGCGTCACTGTGACACGGCGGGATACACGCCCCGGCGCTTCTGTGACGGCCCTCGCTACAGGCCCCAGGACGGCGGCGGCCGCCGCGGGAGCGCCTTCCCGAGGAAAGCCCCGAAATCCTGGAGCATGGCGTGACAGGTGCATGGCGTCCGGCCCGGAACGCGCGTCCGGTGCTTCCCCCTGCCGGACCTCCACGTCTCCGCTCGTCGTGAGTGAAGCAGACAGTGTCCCCCACACAGTCGAGGTCCCACATATGCACCTGAAGATGACGAGTCGCCTCCTGGCGGCCGCGTTCCTGAGCCTGGTGGCTGGTTGCCAGGGTGAGCCGACGCAGTCGCCAGAAGATTCCCAGTCCGCGACGCTCTCCGCCAAGGCGGACTGCGTGCAGCGGTTCGACGGCATCACCACCTGCGCCAAGGGCAATGCGTCCCTGGCCGCCTCCGACAAGGGCGTGCAGGTCCTCGGGCTGAAGGACGTCAAGACGGACGGCGTCTCCAGCACGTTCAACGACGCCATCACCTGGTCCCAGGAGGCGCAGATCCGCGTGGGCAGCCAGAAGGGCGGCATCGCCCTGGCCGCCCGCGACGGCGATCAGGTCGTCAGCACGCTGCGCATCACCTCCAGCGCCGACCGCCAGGTGAACGTGACGCCGGGCTTCACCGGCTCGCCCGCGGGCTCCTACCGGTTGAACGTGTACCGGGACGGCCGCCTCGTGAACACCGTGCACCAGCCCCAGGCCATGGTCATCACGTTCTACGACTGGTGGTCCTTCGTGAACTGGTGGAACATGCACTGGCACTTCTTCTCCTACCGCTCCATCTACGCCACGGACTCCGTCTCCAATGGCGCCTGCGGCTGGCGCCTGAACTCGCCGGGCTCGACGTTCACGCTCCGGACGGCGGACGGCAAGGAGGTCATCGGCGACACGGCCGAGTTCATCGAGGAGATTGGCGACGGCCACTACCCGTACCGCCACTTCTCCGGCATCGACGTGAACGCCAGCGCCACGGACTTCCTCGTCACCAACGAGTCCTTCGGCCAGGAGAAGTAGGTGGGTCCTCCACCGGGCGGGGGCCTTCCCCGCGCTCCGCCCGGTGGTCTGTCTGTCCTTGCGTCCTTCCGCCGAGGAGTCGTGACGATGCGCGTGCCCTGGTCCCTCGCTGGCATCTCCGCCGGAGCGCTGCTCATTGGCGCCGCGTGGGCCACCGTGGTCCGCCACCCCGAACCCCTGGTGCTGGGCGCGCTGCCCCCCATCGACCTGCCCCAGGTCGAGCAGTCCGGCGGCGCCACCACCGTGGCGGACACCGGCCGCAACGCGTTCGGGCGCTCGCCCATGAACATGCCGCGCTCGCGCTGGCCGGACTTCTACGCGGGCAAGGGCGTCTTCGACCGCGACTGGAGCGACGCGCGCCTGCGCGCCCCCGCGGCCGGCCCCTTCTTCAGCGCCACCGGCTGCATGACCTGCCACGTGAAGGATGGCCGGGGCCAGCCGCCCTCGAGCCCCACGGAGGCGCCCGTCTCGCTGGCGTTCCAGCTGAGCGCGCCCGGCGGCTCGGGGCCCCACCCGCTGTACGGCATGCAGCTGGACCTGCACGCCGTGGAGGGCCAGGTCCCCGAGGGCCAGGTCCGCGTCGAGTTCGAGGAGACGCGCGGCACCTTCGCCACCGGCGAGCCGTACTCGCTGGTGCGCCCGCGCTACCAGCTCCAGGGGCTGGTGCACGGCCCCCTGGGCGACTGCGCCACGTTCTCCGCGCGCGTGTCCCCCGTGAACTTCGGCCTGGGCCTGCTGGAGGCGCTGCCGGAGGCGGACCTCCTGGCCCGCGCCGACCCCGAGGACCGCGACCACGATGGCATCTCCGGCCGGGCCAACCAGGTGCTCGACGTGGAGACGGGCCAGCCGCGCCTGGGCCGCTTCGGGTGGAAGGCCAACCAGCCCACGCTGCGCCAGCAGGTGGCGCATGCGCTGGTCGCGGACATGGGCGTCACGACGACGCTCTACCCCCAGGAGCAGGGCCGGGACGCCCCGGGCGAGCCGGAGGTGTCCCAGGACGACATGGACCTGCTGATGATCTACATGCGCCTGCTCGCCGTGCCCAAGCGGCGCGACTGGGAGGCGCCGGAGGTCCAGCGCGGCCACGCGGTGTTCCGGGCCATCGGCTGCGCGGCGTGCCACGTGGACACGCCCCAGGAGACGGGCGTCGTGGAGGGCTTCGACGAGCTGTCCCGGCAGGTCATCTACCCCTACACGGACCTGCTGCTGCACGACCTGGGCGAGGGCCTGGCGGACGGGCGCCCGGACGGGCTGGCCACGGGCAGCGAGTGGCGCACGCCGCCCCTCTGGGGCATCGGGCTGGTGGAGTCCGTCAACCGGCACACCCGCTTCCTGCATGACGGCCGGGCCCGCTCCCTGGAGGAGGCCGTCCTCTGGCACGGCGGGGAGGCGGCCCCGGCGCAGGGGCGCTACGTGCGGCTGCCCCGGGAGGACCGGGCCGCGCTGCTCGCCTTCCTGAAGTCACTCTGACGCACGGAGGGGCGGCCCTCCCGCCGGGGGGGCGGCCGGGAGGTCCGTCGCCTGGCGGCGGCTTCGACCGCCGCGGGGCACGGAACGGTGGACGGCCCGGGCCCGTGGGCTACCCTGTGGGCCCCCTTCATGCAGCCCCACGCCTCCAACCCCGATGATGCCCCCGACGTCCCGCTCGCGGTCGACCTGGACGGGACGCTGGTGCGCACGGACACGCTGCACGAGAACCTGCTCGTGCTGCTCAAGCACGCGCCGTGGTTGCTGCTGCTCCTGCCGCTGTGGGGGCTGAAGGGCAAGGCCTTCTTCAAGGCGGAGGTGGCCCGGCGCGCGCGGCTGGACGTCGCCTCGCTGCCGTACAACGCGGAGGTGGTGGCCTTCCTGCGCGAGGAGCACGCCCGGGGGCGGCGGCTCGTCCTGGCCACGGCCGCGGACCGGAGCATCGCGGACGCGGTGGCCTCCCACCTGGGCCTCTTCCACACGGTGGTGGCCAGCGAGGGCGGGGTGAACCTGTCCGGCGCGCGGAAGCTCGCGCGGCTGCGCGAGGTGCTGGGCACCTTCGACTACGCGGGCAACGACGCGGTGGACCTGCCCCTGTGGCGCGAGTGCCGGCGGGTCATCGTGGTGCATGCCTCGGCGGGCGTGCTGCGCCAGGCGCAGGGCCTGGGCCGCCCGGTGCACCGCGTCTTCGAGTCGCCGCCCGGCGGGGCGCGCCCGTGGGTGAAGGCGCTGCGGGTGCACCAGTGGGCGAAGAACGCGCTCGTCTTCGTGCCCGTGCTGGCGGCGCACAAGGCCACCCAGGGGGACATGGCCCCGCGCGCGGTGCTGGCGTTCCTCGCCTTCAGCCTCTGCGCGTCCAGCGTGTACGTCATCAACGACCTGCTGGACCTGGCGTCGGACCGGCGGCACCCGTCCAAGGCGCGGCGGCCCTTCGCGTCCGGGGCCCTGCCGGTGCGCGCGGGCGTCGTGCTGGCGCCGCTGCTCCTGGCCGGCGCCGCGGCGCTGGCGCTGGCGACGCTGCCCCTGTCGTTCGCCGCGCTCCTGGCCGCGTACTTCGCGCTCACGCTGGCGTACTCGCTGCGGCTCAAGCAGGTGGTGATGCTGGACGTGCTGGTGCTGGCGGGCCTCTACACGGTGCGCATCTTCGGCGGCGCGCTGGCGGTGGGCGTGCCCACGTCGAGCTGGCTGCTGATGTTCAGCATGTTCCTCTTCCTGTCGCTGGCCCTGCTCAAGCGGCTGAGCGAGGTGCGGCGGCTGCGCCAGTCCAACGAGACGTCCGCCCACGGGCGCGGCTACCTGGCGCAGGACTACGAGCAGCTCGCGAGCCTGGGCGCGGCGGCGGGCCAGGTGTCGGTGCTGGTGCTGGCCCTCTACATCACCAGCAAGGAGGTCACGGCGCTGTATGCCCATCCGGAGCGGCTGTGGCTGCTGTGCCCGGTGATGCTGTACTGGGTGGGCCGCATCTGGGTGCTGGCGCACCGGGGGCTCGTGAACGAGGACCCGCTCGTCTTCGCGCTGAGAGACAGGGTCAGCTACCTCGTGGGCGCCGTCGCCGCGGTGGTGCTGTGGGTGGCGACGTGACGGGAGCCTGGCGATGAGCACGGCGGATTCCTGGGGCCGCTTCCCCCGCGTGGAGCAGGGGACGCGCTCGCTCGTGTGGCGCTCGGAGCCGCTGCCCCGCGTGGACGGCTCCGTCCTCCCGCATGGCCTGGGCCGCAGCTACGGGGACTCCTGCCTCAACGGCGGCGGCACGGTGCTGCTCACCGCGGGCCTGGACCGGCTCATCGACTTCGACCCGACGACGGGCGTGGTGCGCTGCGAGGCGGGCGTGTCGCTGGACACGCTCCTGCGGCTGGCCGTGCCGCGCGGCTGGTTCCTGCCGGTGACGCCGGGCACGAAGTTCGTCACGGTGGGCGGCGCCATCGCCAACGACGTGCACGGCAAGAACCACCACCGGGCCGGGACGTTCGGCCGGCACGTGCGGAGGTTCGAGCTGGTGCGCTCGGACGGCAGCCGGCGGATGTGCTCGCCCGACGAGAACCCGGACTGGTTCGGCGCGACGATTGGCGGCCTGGGGCTCACGGGGCTCGTCACCTGGGCGGAGGTGCAGCTCAAGCCCATCCGCAACCCCTTCGTGGTGCAGGAGACCCTCCCGTTCGAGAACCTGGACGGCTTCATGCGCGTGTCCGCCGAGTCCGAGGCGGACCACGACTTCACCATGTCGTGGGTGGACTGCCTGGCGCGCGGGCGCAAGCTGGGGCGCGGCCTGTTCTACCGGGGCAACTTCGCGCCCACGCAGTTCGACCGGCTGCCCCTGGCGAAGAGCCACCTGTCGCATGGCAGCGGGCTCGCGGTGCCCATCGACCTGCCGGGCTTCTGCCTCAACCGGCTGTCGGTGTCCGCCTTCAACTTCCTGTACTACCACCGGGAGCGGACCAGGCCGTCTCCCCGGTTGGTGCACTACGATCCGTTCTTCTACCCGCTGGACAGCGTGTACGGCTGGAACCGCATCTACGGACGCCGGGGCTTCCTCCAGTTCCAGTGCGTGGTGCCGCACGCCACCGCGCGCGGCGCGCTGAAGGAGCTGCTGGAGCGCAGCGCCCGGGGCGGCCTGCCCAGCTTCCTGTCCGTGCTCAAGACGTTCGGCGACCTGCCGTCGCCCGGGTGGATGTCCTTCCCGCGCCCCGGCTACACGCTGGCCCTGGACTTCGCCAACCAGGGAGAGAAGACGTGGCGGCTGGTGGAGTCGCTGGACCGCGTGACGCGCGAGGCGGGCGGGGCGGTGTACCCGGCCAAGGACGCGCGCATGAGCCCGGAGAGCTTCGCGGCCTACTTCCCGAACCGCGAGCGGTTCAGCGCGTACATCGATCCCGCGTTCTCGTCCTCCTTCTGGCGCCGGGTGAACCCCGCGCCGCTGTCCCTGCCCGAGGCGGAGGGACGCCAGGTCGCCATCCCATGAAGAAAGTCATCGTCCTCGGCGCCACGAGCGCCATCGCCCAGGCCACGGTGCGGCTGCTCGCCGCGCGCGGGGCGTCGCTGTACCTGGTGGGCCGCAACGCCGCGAACCTGGAGGCGGTGGCCCGGGACGCGGCCACGCGCGGCGCGCCGAAGGTGGAGTTCCGGGCGCTGGACCTGAACGACTGCGAAGCGCACGCGAGCCTGGTGGAGCGGGCGTGGCAGGCCCTGGGCGGACTGGACGGGGCGGTGCTGGCGCACGGCGTGCTGGGGGACCAGGAGGAGGGCCAGCGCTCGTGGGCGGCGGCGGAGCTGGTGCTGCGCACGAACTTCCTCTCCGCCGCGTCGCTCTTGACGGAGCTGGCCAACCGCTTCGAGGCGCAGAAGGCCGGCACGCTGGTGGTCATCTCCTCCGTGGCGGGCGACCGCGGCCGGCAGAGCAACTACGTCTACGGCGCGTCCAAGGGCGCGCTGACCGTGTTCCTCCAGGGCCTGCGCAACCGCCTGGCGAAGTCCGGCGTGGCGGTGGTGACGGTGAAGCCCGGCTTCGTGGACACGCCGATGACGGCGCACGTGCCGAAGAACAAGCTCTTCGCGTCGCCGGAGCAGGTGGCGCGCGGCCTCCTGAAGGCCGCGGACAGGCGCAAGAACGAGGTCTACGTGCCCGGCTTCTGGGCGCTCATCATGCTCATCATCCGGAGCATCCCAGAGCCGGTGTTCAAGCGGCTGAAGCTCTAGGCTTCCGCCGGGGCCCGCGAGGGCAGCCGGTGGAGCGGCCTCCACTCCGTGCCTGAAAGACAGACACGGAATGGAGGCTGGGTTCAACTGCCGGTGGCTTCCCGCCGCGAGACGGCGGACAGGGCCCTGCGCAGGTGCTCGATGACGGGCCCGAGGTGCGGGTCCTGCATCAGCTCGTGGTGGCCGCCGGGCACGGTGTGCACCTCCAGGCCGCCGCGGACCAGGGGCTCCCAGCCGCGGTGAGGCGGAAGCGTGGCGGCGGCTTCGCTGGCGCTCAGCAGCAGGGCGGTGCCGTCGTAGGGCTGGGGCACGTACTTCTCGTGGGCGAAGAGGTTGGCCCGGAAGACGTTGAAGAGGGCACGCAGCTGGGCCGGGCCGGAGTGCGCGTCGAGGATGCGCGCCCGGAGCCCTTCCTGGAGCAGGTGGCCCAGCATCTCGTCGTCACTTCGTGCCAGGGCTTCGTCCGGGACGGAGAGCTGCTGGCCGAAGGCGGTGGCGGTGGCGTGGGCGAAGGAGAGCCTCGCGCGTGCCTCGGCGTTGAGGTGCGGGTCCGACTGGGAGGGCTTCGTCAGGCCCGGCGTGTGGGCGTCGATGAGGGCGAGCACGTCCACGGCTTCGCCCGCTTCGCGCAGACGACGGGCCATCTCGTAGGCGATGACGCCGCCGAGAGACCAGCCGCCCAACTGGTAGGGGCCGTGAGGCTGCACGGCGCGGACGGCCTCGAGGTAGAGGGCGGCCATCTCCTCGATGGACTCGGCGACGGGCCGGCCGTCGAGGCCGCGAGACTGGAGGCCGTAGACGGGCAGCGAGGGGCCCAGGCGACGCGCCAGCTCCGAGTAGGCGAGGACGTTGCCGCCGCCCGGGTGGACGAGGAAGAGGGGGCGCTGCCCCGGCTCACCGCGCTCCAGCGGGACGAGGGGTGTCCAGGCCTGGGAGTCATCGCGGAGCGCCTGGGCGAGCTGCTCGATGGTGGGCTGCTGGAAGAGGATCGAGAGGGGGAGCGACTGGCCGAGGCGCTCACGCACGGCGGCCACCATGCGCACGGCGAGCAGGGAGTGGCCGCCCAACTCGAAGAAGCTGGTGCGGACGCCGATGGGGTGGACGCCGAGGACGTCCTCCCAGATGCGGGCGAGCTGCATCTCCAGCGCGTCACGAGGCGCGACGAAGTCCCGGGGCTCGATGGCGTGGGTGTCGGGCTCTGGCAGGGCCTTGCGGTCGACCTTGCCGTTGGCGTTGAGGGGCAGGGCGTCGAGCACGAGGAGGGAGGAGGGGACCATGTACTCGGGAAGCCGCTGCTTGAGGTGCGCCTTGAGGGCATCCGAGTCGAGGGAGTGGCCAGTGCGTGGGGTGAGGTAACCGAAGAGGCGCTTGTCCGAGTCCGAGCCGCGAGCGACGACGACGGCCTCGCTGACGCCGTCGGCGGCGCGGAGAGCGGCTTCGACTTCGCCCAGCTCGATGCGGAAGCCGCGGACCTTCACCTGGAAGTCGACGCGGCCGAGGAAGTCGAGGGAGCCGTCGTCGCGCCAGCGGGCCTTGTCGCCGGTGCGGTAGAGGCGCTGGCCTGGAGAGGTGGAGAAAGGATGGGGGACGAAGCGCTCGGCGGTGAGGTCCGGACGGTGGAGGTAGCCCCAGGCGAGGCCGAGCCCCCCGACGTACAGCTCACCGGCGACGCCGACGGGGACTGGGTGAAGGGAGGAGTCGAGGA
>NZ_JAYESI010000059.1:0-16943 GCF_041903675.1 Corallococcus sp. RDP092CA
ACCCAAGAGCAACTGCCGTGCCGTTACCCAAGCTGGCGAATTTTCGAGGGAACAAAGCCCCGGAGTGCCCCTCCGCGCCGGGCAGGACTGACTTTCTTTCAGCCCCGCGACGAGCGGTTCCGCCCTCTCTCCTGCCCCCTGGTGCCAGGCGCACCCCAGCGCATGTCAGGCGTGGAATGGCGCCCTCCGACGCCGGGACGGCGCGGCGTCCACGCACGGGGGGATGTGTGAGGAATGAGGAAGATTCGGTCGCGCGGGAGCCCTGACGCGGGGCCGCCCGGGGAGGAGGGGGCCATCCAGGCGTCAGGGGCGGGACCCAGCGGACGGCGCCTGCCTTCGCGGCGGCGCGCATCCGTGACGACTCACATCGCTACTTCGACGGCGGCACCAGCGCGAGGATGAGCTCGCCGCCCACGTGCTTGCCGGCCTTCTGATACACGGCGCCCTGGCGCCCCAGCTCCACCTCCACGGAGGACTGGTTCGGGATGATGACGCGCAGCGTGGCGCTGCCGTCCTTCATGCCCAGCAGCTGAAGCGACGCGTTGGTCCCGTTGGGGAGCTTCACCTCCGTGGGCTTCCGGGCGCTCACCTCCACGGTGTCCAGCGACATGCGCTTGAAGGAGGTGAAGCTGAAGTTCTGCTTCTGGAACGCCTCCTTCATCTTCTCCAGCTCCGGTGGATCCACCACCGTGCCCTTGTTGGAGGCCAGCACCACCTCTACCTGGACCTTCACCTTCTGGTCCTGGGCGGAGGCCACCGCGGGCCCCAGCACCAGCCCCACGGCGAACAGCAGCGTCAGCACCGCCCACGTCGGCTTCGTCATAGCGCTCCTCCGGTGGGCCGGGGCGGGACGGACGGAGCCGGCTGTCCTTCCTGTCCCTGCGGCTCCACGCTCGATTCCTGGGGCTCCGTCACGCCCGGCTTCTTCTGCCCGGCGGCGTCCTTCTCAGTTTCGGGGGCCTGCTCCTGCTCGTCCACCATCCAGATGATGGAGCCGCCGCCCTCGGTCTCCATCACCACCGGGGCCACGCGGGCGCCCTGGTAGGACTGGATGGACTTCACGGTCATGCGCTCGGCGGCGTAGCCCTCCGGCGCGCTGTCGCGCAGCACCAGCGGCAGCGCCACCAGCACCACCACCGCGGCGGTGGCCAGCGAGGAGATCATCGCCGTGCGCTGGTAGAGGAACATCTCCGACAGGGCCAGCCGCATCCGCTCCAGGAGGGGCGGCTTCTCCGGCGTCACCCGGGCCATCACCTTCTGGGCGAAGTCCTTGAAGTCGACGTCGTCCACCGCCATGTCCAGGCCCACCCGGAGCAGCCCGGACTCGGCGCGCAGGTCCGCCGCGCGGCCCGTGCAGTCCCGGCAGACGGCCAGGTGCCGCTCCACGTTCACGCGCTCCCCAGGAGCGAGCTCACCATCGATGTAGGGAGACAGGAGCGGTACGAAACGCTCACACGCGGGATTTCCGGCCATACTCTTCACCCTGCGGGCTGGTGGGAATTCGTCGGTGGGGACGGGCGGCGCCCCACGGATATTCGAGGGTGCTTTCCGGCACCCTCATTCATTGCCCACCCCGCTCTTGGCTTCGTCCAACTCCAGATAATCCCCGAGGATTTTCTGCACCTTGGCGCGCGCGTGGAAGAGCCGGCTCATCACCGTGCCCTTGGGGATGTCCAGCGTGCGGGCCAGGTCCTCGTAGGACATTCCCTCGATTTCGCGCAGCAGGAGGATGGCGCGGTGCTTCTCCGGCACCGTGGCCAGGGCCTCCTGGATCTTCTCCGCCAGCTCCTTGCGCAGGGCGCTCTTCTGGGGGTTGGTCCCCAGGCGGCTGCCGAGCGCGCCGATGCGGGCCTCGGAGAGGTCCACGTCCTGCGTCTCGTCGAACTCCACGGGCTCGCCGCCGCCCCGGCGCTTGCGCAGCACGTCGATGCAGATGTTGGACGTGATGCGGTAGAGCCACGTGTAGAAGGACGCGTCGCCCTTGAAGTGGTCCAGGTACTTGTAGACCTTGACGAACGCCTCCTGGGAGACGTCCATCGCTTCCTCCTTGTCCTTCAGCATTCCGAGCGCGACGGCGTACACCTTGCGCTGGTAACGCTCGACGAGGAGCTTGAAGGCGCGCTGGTCCCCGCTGCGGACGCGCTTGACGAGTGTGAGGTCGTCGGTGGCCAAGTGCGCGGCACCGTAGCACAGGCCACGCGAAGCCCAAGGCTTTCGACGTGCTTCGCCGCCCCTAGAGCGAGCTGACGAGCGCGATGGCGGCCAGGGCCAGGCCCACCATGGCCAGCACCGCCCCGAACACCATGCGGTCCCACTGGGCCTGGGAGACGGCCGTCTCCTCCTCCGGGCCGGCGCGGAAGGCGTGGAGCACGTTCCAGAGCATGCGGGCCCCCAGCCGGCGGTCCGTGCGGTCGCGGTCGCGGGGGTCGTCGTTCTGGAGGGCGTTCCCCTGGGCGTCCCGGCGCACGAAGGGCCCGGGCAGGGGCTGGTAGAGGCCGGGGGTGAGCGGGGCGGCCTGCTCGGAGTGGCGCACGTCGGGCGGGGGCTCCAGGCGCACGGCGTCCGCGCGCTCGCGGGTCTCCTCGGGCGTGGGCGCGTCCATCACCCACATCCCGGCCTCCACGCCGTTCTGCCCGGTGTGGGCGTCCTGGAGGCCGGCGAAGCCCTGGTCCTTGAGGGCCTGCTCGAAGGCGGCCTTGCCCTCCGGGGTGGCGGGGTGCTGGGCGGCGGCCTCCGCGTAGGCGGCGAAGAAGGCCCACAGGCGGGCCACGCGGTCCGACGAGGGCAGCGACGAGGGCCGCACCTGCGCGGCCAGCAGCGCCCCGTCCGACGCGAAGCGCTTGCCCACCGCGAGCTGGCCCTCCAGGTGCTCCAGGTCGGAGGGGATGAGCGACTCCACGTCCAGCACCGGCCCGCGCGCCTCGCCCGCGCCCAGGTAGGGGCTGGCGGTGGTGGGGGCGGCTCCAGGCGTCCGGAAGCCGTCAGCGCCCTTGCGCCGGGGCGTCGCGGTGGCCGTGCCGGGGGACTCGAAGCCCGTGCCGGCGTCCGCGCGCGGCGCGCGGGTCGTCCCGCTGCCTCGCGTGGGCACGCCGACGCGGACCGAGCGAGGGCCCACGTCGCCCTCCTCCGGGGAGGCGCCGGTCTCCAGGCCCTCCTCGCCGGGGAGCCCCGCCTCTCCGGGCTCCGCCCCGGACTCCAGGGGTGCGCCGCCGTCCGCCTCCGGCGGAAGCCCCACGGGCGGGGCGCCGATGCGGGTGCGGTCGCCCGAGGACGTGGTGGGGGTGGAGGTCTCCATCCCGTCATCGCGGAACGGAGACGCCGGCGACGTGGACGAAGGCGCCGAGGCCCCACCGCCGGAGCGGGGCCCACCGGAGCCGGGAGGACCGCCCACGCGGGGGCCGCGGATGTCGCCGACGTTTCCCATCGCGGAGGATTCTCTCACAACGAGAACCCCGAGTTGCATGGGGGGCTACTCGCCCTCGCGCTCCACCTCCACGGGCGTGGTCATCCCGTTGGCATCCAGGCGGACGCGGTACACGGCGTTGAGGCCGTCGCCGTCCATGTCCGCGCGGGCGAGGCAGGACACCTCCGGCTCCCCCACGGGGTTCTCCTCCACGCGCACCTCGTACTGGAGGTGCGTGACGGGGCCGGGGTCGAAGCCGACGCGGTGGAAGGCCTCGTGGTCCTTCGGGAAGGGCACGGCCTCGCCCTTCTGGGGCACGGGGACGGGGAAGGGCGCGATGGGCACGTAGTCGCCGTGCTCGTCGCGGAAGCCCTGCACGGCGTCGCAGAGGGCCAGCACCTGGACGCGGGCCTCATTGGCCACCTGCTCCGGCGACGCGTGGGTCCGGGCCGGCGCCATCATGGGCAGGTAGGCGATGTACAGGCCGCTCAGGGCCAGGGCGAGAAACACCGTGGCTGCGACGCCCACGCGCACCGCGAGGTTGCGCGGGCGCGCGGGGCCGGGCTCCGGGGCCGCCATCAGGTCCACTCCCGGGGGTTGCGCAGCACCTCCACCAGGCGGGCCTCGGGGGTGCCGGGCTCCGGGTGGTAGTCGTAGCGCCAGCGCACGCGCGGCGGCAGCGACATGAGGATGGACTCCGTGCGCCCCTGCGTCTCCAGGCCGAAGAGGGTGCCCCGGTCGTAGACGAGGTTGAACTCCACGTAGCGGCCCCGGCGCACCTCCTGCCAGAAGCGCTGCGCCTCCGTCACGCGCGTGTCCTTGTGCTTCTTCGCGATGGGCAGGTACGCGGGGATGAAGCTGTCGCCGCACGCCTGCACGAAGGCGAACTCGCGCTCCAGGTCGCCGCCCATGTTCTCGAAGAAGACGCCGCCCACGCCGCGCGCCTCGCCGCGGTGGCGCAGGTGGAAGTACGAATCGCACGCGGCCTTGAAGCGCGGGTAGTACGTGGGGTCGTGCGCGTCGCACGCGGCCTTGTGCACGCGGTGGAAGTGCGCCGCGTCCGCCTCGTCCAGGTAGTACGGCGTCAGGTCCGCGCCGCCGCCGAACCACGCGCGCGCGCCCTGCTGGATG
This sequence comes from Corallococcus sp. RDP092CA, assembly GCF_041903675.1. Lineage (NCBI taxonomy): Bacteria > Pseudomonadati > Myxococcota > Myxococcia > Myxococcales > Myxococcaceae > Corallococcus > Corallococcus sp. RDP092CA. The sequence continues at coordinate 4,535 of NZ_JAYESI010000059.1, forward strand.
AAGCGGTAGTTGGCGTGCACGGTGGGCACGTGCGGGCTCCGCGGGTGCAGCACCAGCGACAGGCCCCCGGCCCAGAAGGTGCGGCCCTCGCCCTGGAGCTTCTTCGCGAAGGCCTCTTCCAGCTCGCCGTGGACGACGGAGATGTTGACGCCCGCCTTCTCCAGGACGGCGCCCTCCTCCAGCACGCGGCTGCGGCCACCACCGCCGCCCGGGCGGCTCCACGCGTCCTCGCGGAAGCGGCCCTGGCCGTCCAGCGCCTCCAGCGCTCCGCAGATGTCGTCCTGGAGCTTCTGGATGAAGGCGGCCATGCGCCCCTTCAAGCCCTCCACATCCACCGTCGCCGTCATGCCCGTGGTCTCCCTGTCTCGGGTTGAACGGGCGGGCACACTACTAGGGGCCCTGGGCGGACGGGGCCTCGAAGTCCACCGGCGGCGTGGAGGGCGCCAGGTTCCCTGCCGCGTCGAAGGCCTCGATGCGCGCGCGATAGCTGCGCCCGTCCTCCAGCGAGAACGCCCCCCCGCAGGCCTCATGGCCCAGATAAGCCGTGGTGCCCTGCACGGGCAGCATGTACTGCTGGGGCGAGATGCCCAGCCGCCGCGGCGACAGCTTCACCACCAGGAAGGAGGGGCTCTCCTCGCGCAGCGACAGGTTGAGCTTCACGAAGCGCGCGATGCCCTGGGGCGAGCGGCGCACGAAGCCCTCCGACACGGCGGGGCGCTTCACCCACTTGGGGGCCTTGGTGTCCGGCCCCTTGCCGCTCAGCCACGACGGCTGCGCGCCCACCTGGCCGTTGAGGAGGGCGACGTTGGGGAGCACCTCCTGCAGGTTCAGGAAGTAGCGCTTGTCGGGATGCATCGGCTCGGCCGGCTTGAGGATGATGGTGGCGCGGCCCAGGGAGCTCTCCCAGCCCTTGACGACCTTGAGCTTCACCTCGTGGTCGGTGGAGACCAGCTTCAGCGGCTTGCCCACCAGCCCCAGCACCGGCGACTTCGCGGTGCCCACGCCTTCCAGGAGCAGGCGCATGTTGGTGGGGACGATGCCGCCGGGCGCGGGGTACAGCTGCACTCCGTCCCCGGTGCACTGGGCGGAGGCGTGGGCGGCGGACAACAGGGCGGCGGCGAACACGAGGGCTCGGAACACGATGCCGCGCAGTGTGCGCCGGGAACGCCCGCCAGGAAAGTCCTGGCTGACCCTGCCCTTCAGTGCCGGGGGCCTTCGTCCTCGCCCAGGTGGATGGCGCCGAAGCGGGCCTCGTAGTGCTGGAGGTTCTCCTGGAGGGCCTTCAGCAGCCGCTTGGCGTGGCGCGGGCTGATGATGATGCGCGAGCGCACGCGGGCCAGCGGCTGCTGCGGCTGCACGTAGAGGAAGTCCAACACGAACTCCGCGTCCGTGTGGTTCACCAGGGCCAGGTTGCTGTACTGGCCATTGGACACCTCCTCGGTCATCTGCACCTGGAGCTGCACTTCGGGGGGCTTCGTCGGAGTGTCGGCCATGAGTCAGGCGGCATAGCGCCTGGGGCCCGTCGTGGCCAGTGTCCTCCCCGTGAGCACGCGCTGGCGGGACATCGACGGGGAGTCCACCGCGCCCTTCGCGCTGGGGCGGGGGGAGGACGCCTGCCTGCTCCTGCATGGCTTCACCGGAAGCCCGTGGGAGGTGCGGCCCCTGGGCGAGGCCCTGGCGGCGCGGGGGATGCGCGTGGTGGCGCCCCGGCTCCCGGGCCACGGCACCACGCCCGAGGCGATGCTGGACGTGGACCACCGCGACTGGCAGGCCTGCGCGGACGAGGCGCTGGCGGCGCTCTCCGGATCCAGGCGCGTGTTCGTCGCCGGGCTGTCCATGGGCGCGCTCCTCGCGCTGCGGCTGGCCGCGCACCACCCGGAGCGGGTGCACGCGCTCGCGCTGGTGGCGCCCGCGGTGCGCTTCCGGGGCGCGCGCATGGCGCTGGTGCGCCAGCTGTGCCGCACGCCGCTGCTCGAGTGGACGACGCCGTGGGTGGACAAGGGCGGCACGGACCTCTCCGACCCGGAGGCGCTGGCGCGGGCGCCGGTGCTGCCCGCGTTCCCGGTGGCCCGGCTGCGCGACCTCTGCGCGCTGCAGGACCTGGCGGCGGTGGACGCGCCCCGGGTGCGCTGCCCGGTGCTGGTGGCCACCGCGGAGCAGGACCACGTGGTGGATCCGGAGGGCGGGCGCTGGCTCGCGCGGAGGATGACGGCGGCCCCAAAGGTGCGGCTCGTGTCCTATCCGGAGGGCTTCCACATCATCCCGCGCGACGTGTGCGGCGCGCGGCTCGCCCGCGAGGTGGGGGACTTCCTCCAGCCGTGGCGCGAGGAGGACCTCAGGCTCCAGCCGGATGGGGCGGCGCGAGGCGCGCCACCGCCGTGAGCAGCTCCACCGCGTCGAGCGGCTTGGTGACGAAGGCGCTGAAGCCCGCGCGCAGGGCGCGGTCGCGGTCCTCGCGGCGCGCGGCGGCGGTGACGGCGAGCGCGGGCACGCCGCCTCCGGCCTCCCAGGGCAGCGCGCGCAGCCGGTACAGGAGCGAGTAGCCGTCCTCGCCGGCGAGCGCCACGTCCGTCACCACCACCGTGGGCGGGGCGCGGCGCACCTCGTCCATGGCGTCGGTGACGTTGGTGGCGGTGAGCACGTGCGCGCCCACGCGGGTGAGCAGCACGGCCATCCACTCGCGCGCGTCCGGCTGGCCGTCCACCACCAGCACGCGCTGGCCCTCCAGCTCCGGGAAGCGCGGCAGCGTCAGGCCCTCCACGGGGCGCGGCTCACGCGCGGAGCCCGGGGCCGCGCCCACGCGCGTGCGGGGCAGCGTGACGGTGAACGTGGCGCCCTTCCCCTCGCCGTCGCTGGCGGCCGTCACCGTCCCGCCGTGCAGCTCCACCAGGTGGCGCACGATGGACAGCCCCAGGCCCAGGCCGCCGTGCTGGCGGCTCACGCCGGTGTCCGCCTGCTGGAAGCGCTGGAAGAGGAAGGGCATGAAGCCCGCCGGGATGCCCTCCCCGTTGTCGCGCACCACCAGCTCCGCGCCCTCGTCGCGCGTGCGCGCCGACACCGTCACGTGGCCGCCGGGCGGGGTGAACTTGATGGCGTTGGCGAGCAGGTTCCACACCACCTGCTGCAACCGGTCCGGGTCGCCGAACAGCGGCACGCCATCCGCGTCCACCTGGACGTGGAGCGTCAGCTCGCGCGCGAGCGCCGTGGGCCGCACCGCGTCCAGCGCCGCCTCCACCACGTGGCCCAGCTCCAGCGGCACGGGCTCCAAGCGCAGCCGTCCGCTGACGATGCGGCTGATGTCGAGCAGGTCCTCGATGAGCTGGCGTTGCGCGCGGGCGTTGCGCTCGATGGCCTCCACCGCGCGCTGGCGCTTGTCCTCGCCCAGCAGGCCCTGCCGCAGCATCTGCGACCAGCCGAGGATGGACGTGAGCGGCGTGCGCAGCTCATGGGACACCGTGGCGAGGAACGCGTCCTTGGCGCGGCTGGCGGCCTCCGCGGCGCTCCGGGCAGCGCGCTCCTCGTCATACAGCCGCGCCCGGTCCAGCGCCTGCGCGCAGAGTCGGCCCACCGTCAGCAGGAAGGCGTGCTCCGCGGCGTCGAAGTCGCGCGCGTCGCCGAAGCCCAGGCCCAGCGCGCCGAACACGCGCCCCCCGCTCACCAGCGGCACCGCGGCCCACGCCGCCAGGGTCCGCTCGCGGGCCAGGTGGACCAGGCGTGGGTAGCGCGCCATGCACTCCGTCCAGGAGCCCAGCGTGCGGGGCTCGCGGGTGCGCGTCACGTCCGTGAGGGGGCAGGTCGCGGAGACCTCGAAGCGCCGCCAGTCCTCCAGCTCGCCGGGAGAGAAGCCGTGCGCGGCGACGCGCTCGAAGACGTCCTGGGCCGTGCCCTGGGGCACCACCACCAGGCCGGTGAGGGCCCCCATGGCGAGGGCGCCTTCGCGCGCGGCCACCTCCACCACCTGCGCGGGGGTGAGCGCCTCGGAGAGGGCGGCGGTCATCGCCTGGAGGCGCTCGGTGCGCCAGGCGGCGGTGGTCCACGCGGCGCGGCGGGTGCGCACCAACTCCGTCACGTCCACCGCGAAGGCGAGCACGCCCTCCACCTGCCCCTGCGCGTCGCGGCGCGGCAGCAGGGAGATGTTGAAGAACAGCTCCTCGTCGGAGGGGTGCACGCGGGCGGAGGCCTCGCGCAGGTGCAGCGCCTCGCCGGTGGTGAAGACGCGGTCCCAGGCGTCGTGCCAGCCGGGGCCCGCCAGTTGGGGGCAGGCCTCGCGCAGCGGGATGCCCACCTGCCCTCGCGTGTCGAGCAGCGTCAGGCGCGTGGAGGTGCTGAACTCGATGAGGTGGCCGGGGCCCCGATAGAGGCCGAAGAAGGCGGGCAGCTGCTGGAGCAGCTCGTGCAGCCGCGGGGGCACACCTCCGGACGCCGCGACCCACCCGGTCTGGGCTTCGTTCATGTGTGGCCCCCCCACCCCGGCGGAAGGCAAGGCCTCCGGCGAGAAGAGGCGGCCATCAAACACCGGGACGCGCCGCCTGGCACGAAAAGCAACCTGGACAACCTGCCAGGTGTCATGAGCTGAGCGCGCCCTGGCGCTGCTGGCGTCCAGTAGCGGGCATCCGTCCCCGGCGCGCAGGTAACCGCTCACGGCCCCCGGGCATCCATTATGTCGGAGGACAGGCATGCCTTCCTCTCCTCCCGACCCGGCTCCCCTCGTCGAGCTGCGCGCCGTCACCAAGTCCTACGCGGAGGGCGACTCCGTGCGCGAGGTCCTCTCCGGCACCTCGCTCGCCCTGCACCGGGGCGAGTTCGTGGTGCTGCTGGGCCGCAGCGGCTCCGGCAAGTCCACGCTGCTCAACCTCATCAGCGGCATCGACCAGGCGACGCGCGGCGAGATCCGGGTGGAGGGCCGCGACCTGGGGCGCCTCCCCGAGCGCGACCGCACCCTGCTGCGGCGCGAGCGCATCGGCTTCATCTTCCAGGCGTTCAACCTGCTGCCCACGCTGACGGTGGAGGAGAACGTGCGGCTGCCGCTGGAGCTGCTCGGCCGTTCGAGCGCGGAGGCCAGCACGCGGGCGCGGGAGCTCTTGGAACGTGTGGGGTTGGGTGCCCGCGCGAGCAGCTTCCCGGACCGGCTCTCCGGCGGCGAGCAGCAGCGCGTGGCGGTGGCGCGAGCCCTGGCCCACGCCCCGCCGCTGCTGCTGGCGGACGAGCCCACGGGCAACCTGGACGAGGAGACGGGCGGCCAGGTGCTGGACCTGCTGGAGGGGCTCACCCGGCAGGGCAACGCGTGCGCGCTCATCGTCACGCACGAGCCCGCGATGGCGGAGCGCGCGGACCGCGTGCTGGTGATGGAGAACGGGCGGCTGGTGGAGCACCCCGGCGGCGCGCGAGGCCGGAGGACGCCATGAGGGCGCTGCTCGCGCGCGCCAGCCTGCGGCACCTGGGCGGCCACCCGTGGCTCACGGCGCTGTCGCTGCTGGGCATCGCCATGGGCGTGGCGGTGGTGGTGTCCATCGACCTGGCGAGCGGCAGCGCGCTGCGCGCCTTCGAGCAGTCCACGGACGTCGTCGCGGGCCGCGCCACGCACCAGCTCGTCGGCGGCACGTCCGGCCTGCCGGAGGGCGTCTACACGGCGCTGAAGCTGCGACCGGACGCGCCGGACGCGGCGCCCGTGGTGCAGGGCTTCGTGCAGGTGGAGGGCGGCAACCACCGCACGCTCACGCTGCTGGGGTTGGATCCGTTCGCGGAGGCGCCCTTCCGGGACTTCTCCACGGGAGGCGCGGTGGGGGACCTGGGCGCGCTGCTCACGCGGCCCGGCGCGGTGGTGCTGAGCGCGAAGACGGCGCGGAGCCTGGGCGTGAAGGCCGGGGACACGCTGCCGGTGACGGTGACGGGCCTTCGCCGGGAGCTGCGCGTGTCGGCCCTGCTGACGCCCGCACAGGAGACGACGGAGCGCGCGCTGGAGTCGCTGCTCCTCGCGGACCTCTCCACCGCGCAGGAGGTGCTGGGCCAGGAGGGCCGGCTCACGCGCGTGGACCTCCGCTTGAAGGGTGGAGAAGCGCAGGCCGCGCAATTGAGGGCCACATTGCCACCGGGCGCGGAGCTGCTCCAGACGTCCGGGCGCGCGGGCACGGTGGAGCAGATGACGCGGGCGTTCCGCACCAACCTCACCGCGCTGTCGCTGCTGGCGCTCGTGGTGGGGATGTTCCTCATCTACAACACGATGACGTTCTCCGTGGTGCAGCGGCGCGGGCTGCTGGGCCGGCTGCGCGCCGTGGGGGTGACGCGCGGCGAGCTGTTCGCGGTGGTGCTGGGCGAAGCGCTGCTCCTGGGCGCCGTGGGCACCGCGGCGGGGCTGCTGCTGGGCATCCTGATGGCCAGCGGCCTGGTGGGCCTCATCACCCGCACCATCAATGACCTGTACTTCGTGGTGAACGTGCGGCGTCTGTCATTGGAGCCCTTCACGTTGTTCAAGGGCCTGAGCCTGGGCCTGGGCGCGACGGTGCTGGCGGCGCTGGTGCCCGCGTGGGAGGCGGCCCGGGCGGCGCCGGTGACGGCGCTGCGGCGGTCGACGGTGGAGGACGTGTCGCGCAGCCGGGCGCCCCGGCTGGCGGTGCTGGGAGGGGTCCTCCTGGGCATCGCGGCGGCGGTGCTCGCGTGGCCCACGCAGGCGCTGTTGCCAGCGTATACGGGCCTCTTCGGCGTGCTGCTGGGCAGCGCGCTGCTGGTGCCCTGGGTGACGGAGAAGCTGACGGTGGCGGCCGCGCGGCCCCTGGGCGCGCTGTTCGGTCCGCTGGGGCGCATGGCGGCGCGCGGCGTGACGGCGAGCCTGTCGCGCACGGCGGTGGCGCTGGCGGCGCTGATGGTCGCGGTGGCGACGACGGTGGGCGTGGGCCTGATGGTGTCCAGCTTCCGGGGCACGGTGGCGGCGTGGCTGGAGTCCGCGCTGCGAGCGGACGTGTTCGTGTCGCCGCCGTCGCTGGTGGCGCGGCGCGGGGACTCCACGCTGGTGCCAGGGCTCGCGCAGAAGCTGCGGTCCACGCCCGGCGTCGAGGCGAGCGGCTCCATCCGGGTCATCCACGTGCGCATCAACGGCGTGGACACGGACCTGCTGGCGGTGGACTTCGCCAAGGGCCACGAACGGACCTACCGCTTCAAGGAAGGGCGCGCGGAGGACGTGTGGCGGCAGCTGGACGCGTCGCCGGACGCGCTCATCGTGTCGGAGCCGTTCGCGTTCCACCGGAACGTGCACGCGGGAGACACGCTGCGCGTGGCCACGGACCAGGGGCCGCACGACTTCCGCGTGGCGGGCGTGTACTTCGACTACGGCTCGGACGTAGGGACGGTGCTGATGCCGCGCGCCACGTATGAACACTGGTACGAGGACCGGGGCGTGTCGGGCCTGTCCCTCTTCGCCGCGCCCGGGCAGGACGTGGATGCGCTGGTGGCCCGCGTGCGCGACCGCGCGGGCGGTGAGCAGGCGTTGAACGTGCGCGCGAACCGGGCGCTGCGGCAGGCGTCGATGGAGGTCTTCGACCGCACCTTCACCATCACGCAGGTGCTGCGCTTGCTGGCGATTGGCGTCGCGTTCGTGGGCGTGCTGAGCGCGCTGATGTCCTTGCAGCTGGAGCGGGCGCGCGAGTTCGCGGTGCTGCGCGCGACGGGGCTCACGCCGGGACAGCTGTGGGGCATGGTGTCGTTGCAGACGGGCTTGCTGGGCCTGCTCGCGGGGCTGTTCTCCGTCCCGCTGGGATTGGCCCTGGCCTACGTGCTGGTGCACGTCATCAACCAGCGCTCGTTCGGGTGGACGTTGCAGCTGGTGGTGGCGCCCGGCGTGGTGGGCCAGGCGGTGGTGCTGGCCCTGGTGGCGGCGGCGCTCGCGGGGCTGTACCCGGCGTGGCGCATGGCGCGCGCGAACCCGGCCATGGCGCTGCGGGAGGAGTGAGGCATGGGGCGGGGACTCGTCATCGGGGTGGTGCTGGTGCTCGCCGCGCTGGGCGTGGCGGTGGGCGTGGTGCTGCGGGACACGGAGGACTCCGGACCCGCGAACACAGGTGGCATGACGGTCGCGTCCGCGATGGGCGGGGACGGAGGAACGGAGGGCTACGCGCGCGCGATGGAGCCGCGCACGTTCCACTTCCCGGAGGACCACGGCCCCCACCCCGACTTCCGCACCGAGTGGTGGTACTGGACGGGCAACCTGGAGACGCAGGACGGGCGCGCCTTCGGCTACCAGTTCACGCTGTTCCGCAGCGCGCTGGCGCCGGAGCAGCCGCGGCGGGCGTCCGGCTGGGCCACGCGGCAGGTGTTCATGGGGCACTTCACGCTGACGGACGTGAGCGCCGGGAAGTTCCACGTCACGGAGCGCTTCAGCCGCGCGGCGCAGGGGCTGGCGGGCGCGGAGGGTGCGCCCTTCCATGTCTGGCTCCAGGACTGGGACGTGCGGAGCGAAGGCAGCGGCGCGTGGCCCATGCGCCTGCGCGCGCAGGGCGACGGGGTGACGCTGGAGCTGACGCTGGACGAGGGCAAGCCGCCGGTGCTCCAGGGTGACCGGGGCCTGAGCCAGAAGGGCCCGGAGCGGGGCAACGCGTCCTATTACTACTCGCTGTCGCGCATGCCTTCGCGGGGCACGGTGTCGGTGGAGGGGCGAACGGTGCAGGTCCAGGGCGAGAGCTGGATGGACCGCGAGTGGAGCACCAGCGCGCTGAGCGGAGACCAGGTGGGCTGGGACTGGTTCGCGCTCCAGCTCGCCGACGGCAGCGAGCTGATGCTCTACCAACTGCGCAAGCAGGACGGGACGAAGGATGCGTTCAGCGCGGGCACGTACGTCCCCGCGAAGGGCGAGGCCGTGCACCTGACCGCGGACGACATGGCGCTGGAGCCACGAGGCACCTGGAAGAGCCCACGCGGCGGCGAGTACCCGGCGGGCTGGCGCGTCCAGGTTCCCAAGGTGTCGCTGTCACTGGACGTGACGCCGAAGCTCGCGGACCAGGAGCTGCCGGTGCTGGTGCGCTACTGGGAGGGCGCGGTGACGGTGGACGGCACGCGCGAGGGCCAGCCCGTGCAGGGGCGCGGCTACCTGGAGATGACCGGGTACGCGGACGCGCCCCGGAATGAACAGGCAGTGCGCAGCCGCACGCCGTGATTCAGCCCCGGGCGAGCCGCTGCACCTGGATGGCGTAGGCCTCCTTCAGGTACGGGCGCAGCAGGTGGAGCGTTTCGTGGCTGGGGTTGAGCACGCACATCCAGAACATGCGCGCGTAGACCGGATGCGGCAGGAGCACATCCAGGTCCGCGTAGTCCACCTTCGGATCGGGCTCCGGGAACAGCTTCTGGAAGCTCTCCTTGCTCACGCCCAGGTTCAGCCGGAACACGCCATCGCGGTCCAGCTCCGAGTGGTAGTCGTGCTCGGTGTCATGCGTGACGATGGTCGCGAAGGGAAACTTCCGCTCGTCCCCGGCGAAGAAGAAGAGATCCGGCGTGGTGGTGTCCACGTGCACGTCCCTGAACGCGTCCTGGATGTACGCCGCCAGCGCTTCCAGGCTGATGGCTCCTGTCATGGCGCCCTCCTCCGAGGTCGAACCGTGCGTGACTTAGCACGCACGGCGACCACCGGGGTGGGTCACATCCCCGGTGTCAGGGCGAGCGGTACCAGCTGGCCGAGAAACTCCCTGCCACTTCCGTGAAGGTGTCGGGTCCCGTCATCGTGATGGTCACAGGCCGAGCAGCGATTGGCGCGCATGAACCAGTGCCATACATGAAGCGCGTTCCCGTGTAGGTCCCAGGCGTGGAGCCTGGAGTCAGCCCCGTCCACACCGGATCGCCCACCCGCCAGCAGACGTCACCACCGCTCGACATGGCACCCGAGCTGCTACCGATGGAGGCACATCCCGGCCACCCGGACTGACACCATGTACCAGGCAGCGAAAGGAGGGCGGATTCCTGGCTTGCCAGCGCGGAGGACTCCTCCATCGCTCCACCACAGGCGGTGGCGAAGAGGGAGAGAACGACGGCGAGCGCTTGTCTCTTCATATGGGATGGCCTCTCAAAGGGAATCATTACAAGTCATGAAACCCTGCCATCCTCCCTTCCCAGCCACCCCATGACAATCATCACCAAAGGGGCGCCGAAATTACTTACACGGCGCAATCAATTCGCATGCCTCGGGTTCAAACAAACCCTCTCACGAGAGTTCACCCAGCAGTATTCTTACGGCGAGGCTGGAAGCCGCCTGCGGGACGCCATGCTGCGACCCGCTCCCGGATCGCCGCCGCGTCCCCGCGCTCCAGCCACGCGTCGAACGTGAGCAGGCCCGGCGCCATCCGCCGCCGCGCCGGGATGTCCGCACGCTCGGCCACCATCCCGTCGTCGAACAGCTTCACGAGCTTGCGCAGCATCGGACTCGCATCGAGCACCTCCGACGGAAACCGCGCGCAGGTGATGGACGTCCCGGTGGCCCGGCTGATCTTCTCCGCGAGCGCGTTGCCGGTCAGCGAGTCCCCCGCCATCTCCAGCGTGGTCCCCACGTGCGTGCGAGGCTCCGCGAACACGCGCGCGGTGAGCACGCCGATGTCCTCCCCCGCGATGAGCTGCATGGGCTGGTCCGGGTGGACGAAGAACTGGAGCCCCCACGGCGACAGGCCGAAGCTCGGCACCAGCAGCAGCTCCATGAAGGTCCCCGGCCGCACGATGGTCGCGAGAAGGCCGCTCGCCCGAGCGTGCTCCTCGATGCGCCATTTGCTCTCGAAGTGGCCCACGCCCGTCCCTGGACGCCGCCCCAGCACCGACGTGTAGCTGACCAGCAGGTTCTTCGACGGGCTGCGCTCCCGCCCCGAGCCTCGCGGCGCGCGGCGTCGCTGACGCGGGTTGGTTTCATGCCCACGAAGTCCAGGTCTGGACCTCCAGGATGCACGGAGGCCCATCGAGGCCCCGTGCATCCATCCCGTCCCCACGGATGAGAAGGTGGGAACCCCGACGGGCCTCCCTGTCGGCAGCGTGCTTCGAAAACCTGTCCGACTGTCGGACAGGTTCTGGAAAACCGCGGCCCGGGCGCTGCCCCTCTGGCCGTGCGGTGGAACCCTCCAGCTCCCAACCCGCTTGGGACCGTGTCGGACCGGCCGTGTACAGCTTGGGAGCCCGGGGGCGTAGATTGCGGGTCCATGAACGTCCTCGTCACCGGGGCCACCGGCCTCATCGGCAACGCCATCGCGCACCGGCTCGTGAAGCAGGGGGCGTCCGTCCGCGCGCTCGTGCGGGACCTGGCCCGCGCCGCGAAGCTGCTCCCGCCCTCCGTGACGCTCGTCCAGGGGGACGTCACGTCCCCGGGCACCCTGCCCGCCGCGATGCACGACGTGGAGCTCGTCTTCCACGCCGCGGGCATGCCGGAGCAGTGGCACCGGGATGACTCCATCTTCGACCGCGTGAACCGCCAGGGCAGCGTGAACGTCCTGTCCGCCGCGCACGCCGCGAGGGTGCGCCGCGTGGTCTACACGTCCACCATGGATGTCTTCGCCGCGCCCCGGGGCGGCGAGCTGACCGAAGCGAACCTCGACCCACACCCCAAGCCCACCGCCTACGAACGCTCCAAGCAGGACGCCGAGCGCGCCGTGGAGGCCATCCGCCAGCAGGGCCTGGACGTCGTCTACGTCAACCCGGCCGCCGTCTATGGCCCCAGCCCCGTGCACGTGGGGCTCAACTCCTTCTTCATCCAGCTGCTCAACAAGAAGGCCCCGCTGCTCCCGCCCGGCGGCATGTCCGTGGTCTACGTGGACGGCTGCACCGACGTGCACCTCGCCGCCGCGAAGGACGGCGTCAACGGCGAGCGCTACCTCGTCGCCGACCAGTTCGTCAGCAACGCGGACCTCGCGCTCGCCATCCACCAGGCGGCCGGGGTCACCGGCAAGCCGCCCCCGGTCGCGCCCGTCTTCCTCATCGAGGCCATGGCCCGCGTGTCCGCGCCGCTCGCGCGCGTGCTCCCCTTCACCCCCCTCGTCGCGCCCGGCCAGCTGTCCTTCATGCGCTGGGAGGCGCACGTCAACGCGGCCCGGGCCCAGCGGGAGCTGGCCTTCCGCCCCACCCCGCTCGCGGACGGCGTGGCCCGCACCGTGGCCTTCCTGCGGGAGCAGGGCCACATCCCGCGCGCCCGTTGACTGGGATTGCGGCCGGGGCGCCAGGAGCGCGCCCTCCCGCACCGCGAGGGGGAGGTGCTCCCCCAGGGCAGGGAACCGGCGGGGCCACGCCTCACCTGTCCGACACTTTCGTCCGAGGGACAGGCCGGCAGTGTCCCCTAGGAGTGTGTTGGGGTAACGGGCGAGGAGCCGGATAACAGGCTCCTTGCAGCAGAGGTGGCGCTTCGCCCGTTTGGAGCTGGCAGCGCCGCCACTACGCGGCGAGCTGAGCCCGATGGAGTTTC